>NZ_RAWP01000007.1:0-170919 GCF_003668935.1 Corallococcus sp. AB032C
GGGGTGGGCTCTTCGGCGGGGCGAGCCGCGCCCTTGGCTCCGCGCTTCGACTTCGATGCGGGCTCCTCGCTGGGTGCGGGAGGTCCGGAGGTCTCTTCAGGCGCTTCGGCGGGAACGGCTGCGGCTTCGGAGGCCTTCCGCTTCGCGGCGCGTCCCGTGCCCTTGCGCGAGGGGGCTTCCTCGGCGGTCGTTGTCTCCGTGGCGGGAGGCGTTCCTTCCACGGTGCTTGTGGGAGCGGTGTCGGTGGCGCCCGTCTCGGCCTGTGGCGCGGGCGTGGCGGACTCCGCGGGGGTCTCCGACGGGGAAGGCACGGGGGCCTCCTGCGGCGCGGCGGCGGGAGTTCCTTCGGCCGGGGTCTTCTTCGCGGAAGAGCCCTTGGGCGCCTTCCCTGCGCGCTTCGAAGGAGCCTCGCTGGCGTCCGTCTTCAGTTCGGCCGTCTCCGCACCCGCGGAGGTCGGCTCAGGGGCTTGAGAAGGCTGTTCGGAGGGTGTTGGCGCGGAAGCCTTCGGGCGCTCCTCGGCCGATACGGGCTCCGCGACAACTTCGGAGGACTTCTGTGCCTCGGTCTTCAGGGGCTCCTCGGTCGATGCAGCCTTCGACGCGGCGGCCTTCGAGCCCTTCTTGGTCGGAGTCGGCTCCGCGGCTACCTCGGAGGATTTCGGTGCATCGGCCTTGGGGCTCTCGTCGGTCGATGCAGCAGGCTCCTGGGCTTCCTTCGGCGCGGAAGCCTTCGGGCCCTTCTTGGTCGGCGCCGGCTCCGCAGCCGCCTCGGATGACTTCGATGCATTGGCCTTGGCGTCTTCCTCGGTCGAGCCCGGCTTCTGCGCGGCGCGTCCGGCGGCCTTTGTTGCGGACGCCTTCGGGCCCTTCCCGGTTGAAGCAGACTCCGCTGCGGGTGTCTGGGCGGCCTTCGACGCCGGAGCCTTGGGGCTCTCCTTGGCCGCGGTGGGCTTCGTGGCGGCTGCCTTTGAAGCCTGCGCGGCGGGCTTCGCAGCGGGCGTCTTCGACGATTGTCCGCCCGGCTTCGCCGCAGGCGCCTGAACGGCGGCCTTTGCTGGGGGCGCCTTCGGAGCCTGTGCGGACTTCGCGGCCGGCGTCTTCAGCGCCTGAGCACCGCCCCTCTTCGCGGCGGAGTCCTTCGGCGCCTGGGTCGCGGACTTCGCGGCAGGCGTCTTCGAGGCCTGAGCACCCGACTTCGCCATCAAAGCCTTCTGAGCCTGTGCGGCCTTCGAAGCGGAAGCCTTCGGAGCCTGCGCCGCCTTCGCGGTGGGCTTCACGACAGGCTTTGCCTTGGCCGCCGCGCCCTTCACCGCCTTCGCGACCTGCTTCAGCTTCGAGGCCGCGGTCTTCAGGGCCTGCACCACCGGCTTCGCGACCGCGGCCTTCTTCGCCGGGGCAGGGGCCTTGCCCCCGGTGGGACGGCCCCCGGGCTTCGTGGCGGCCTTGCCAGCGGCGCTGCGGGACTTGGACGAATCAGAGGAGGCGGACGGTCGGGTCGGGCGACGCTGGGCCATAATCGATGGCTAGTGCACCCACCGCCTCGCCGCAAGGCACACGTGGGGCGCGTGCACGCTTCCTGTCCTGTGGAGAGGACAGGACCGGTCCGCTGGAGAGGTCAGGCGCCATGCGGAGGGCGCGTCCCTTGCGTCTGGACGTCCTGGGGTTTCCACGGAGACCGGTCCGGTACAGCCATTGCTCAGGCGAGTGATTCCAGGTGGGCGATGGCGTCAGCGAGGACGCTGCGGAAGTAGCTGTCGGCCTTGCCAGGCGGGTCCCGAAGACGATGGAGCAGCGGCAGGAGGGAGAGGTCCTCCAGCGCCTGGGCTGCTTCGACAGCCAGGACGATGACCTCGCTTCCCTCCAACTCGCGGCGCAGCGGCTCCAGGACACGCGGGTCCTTGCGCAGCGCCAGTCCGACCAGGGCCTCGCCGCGAAGCTCCAGGTCGGTCTCCGTGAGCCGGTCGAACAACGCATCCCGAAGCTCGGGCGTGTCCACTTCTTCCGCCTGGCTGCCCAGGCTGAAGGTCGCCCAGTTCCGGACGTCCTCGTCGCTGTCGCGGGAGAGCTCAATCAAGGTCTGGATGGCGACCGGATCCCGGTGGGGCATCGTGCCCATGACCACGCCCATCCGGACATTCTCGTCCGGGTGGTTCTTCAGGGGCAGGAGCGCGGGAACCGCTCGGGCATCCCGGAGGTGCCCCAGGGCCGTGGCCATTGAGTCCAGGACGGAGGCATCCTGCTCCGTGGCCAGCGCGGACAGGACCTCATCCGCGCACTTCGTGATGAGCGCGTCGCTGCGTTTCCGACCGCCCAGTTGCGCGAGGATGTCCGTGCCGCGTCCACGCTCGCGTGAAGACGCAGAGTGCAGCAACCTGACGGCGGCCTCGAACACCTCATCGCCGCCCCGGTCGCGCAAATCGCGGATGGCCTCCCAGGCCGTTTCGTCCTCCTCGTCACCCTGCAACGCGAGGGCAATCAACTCCGGAACGGAACGGTCTTTCATGACGCGTGCCCTCCCAGGCATTCGATGGCGAAGTCGATGGCGCCCTCGAAGGCGTCGTCCATCGGGCGGGCCGCCTCTCGGACCGCGAGGAGCAGCGGCAAGAGCGACGCGTCCTCCAGGTACCTCGCGGCCTCGATGGCCGCGATCTCGACGGGTGGCCTCTCCAGTTCATGACGGAGGTGCACCAGGACGCGAGGGTCCTTCCTCTTGGCCAGCCCGACCAGCGCGTCCGCCCGGATGCCGCTGTCCTCATCCGACACCCGGTCGAGGAACGCGTCCCGCAGCGCCGGGGTGTCCACCTCGTCCTCGTCCTTGAGGGCCAATCCGGACAGCACCTCCTCGCGCACGGATGTGTCTCCGTCCCGGGAGAGCTCCATCAAGGTCTGGAGGGCCACGGAGTCGTTGTGATGCGGCATCAGACCCCGGGCGACTCCCTCCCGGACCCGGGCATCCGGGTGGTCCTTCAAGGCGCGCAGCGCGGTCAAGGCCCGGGCGTCCTCAAGGTAGCCCAGGGTATAGCCCATTGCCTTGAGGACGGATGGAGCCTGCTCCGTGGGCAGCACGGCGAGGAGGGCCTCCGCGCATCGTGCCCTGCGCTCACGGTGCTCCTTCGCGTCGTGCCCCGCCGCCTGGGCGAACAGCACCGCGCCCCGTGCGCGTTCCCTCGAAGAAGGGGAGCGCAGCAACTGCTCGGCGGCGGCGAACAGTTCCTCCCGGTCGCGCTTTCGCAGCG
Source organism: Corallococcus sp. AB032C (assembly GCF_003668935.1). Classification (NCBI taxonomy): domain Bacteria; kingdom Pseudomonadati; phylum Myxococcota; class Myxococcia; order Myxococcales; family Myxococcaceae; genus Corallococcus; species Corallococcus sp. AB032C. The sequence continues at coordinate 3,237 of NZ_RAWP01000007.1, forward strand.
CATCCAGCGCGGCCCAGGTCCAATCCCCCTTCACCTCGAGGAGCGCGATGGCCACCAGCTCCAGCGCGGAGAGGGCGTCGTAATGAGCGGGAATGGCCATGGGGAAAGGATAGCCCCAGGAACACCCCCCTCGGGCTCCCCATCCCCTACGCGGAGCGCCGCTGCCGTGCGCTCGCGTCCAGCGGAAGGGTGATGGTGAAGCAGGTCCCCTCCTCGGCGCCGCTCGTCACCGTGGCCTTGCCTCCGTGCGCTTCGGCCAGGCCTCGCACCAGGGGCAGCCCCAGTCCCCAGCCCTTCTCCGCGCTCTCCGTGGCGGACCGCGTGCGGTGGAACGGCTCGAAGATGGTCTGCAGGTCCTCCGCGGCGATGGGCGTGCCCTGGTTGCGCACCTGGAGCCTCACCTGGGTTTCATTCCGGTCGAGCCGGATCTCAATCGGGGTGCCCGGCGCTCCGTACTTCGCCGCGTTGGAGGCCAGATTCTCCACGATGCGGCGCAGCCCGAGCGGATCCGCCCGCATCGTGAACTCACCTTCCGCCTTCAGCTCGAAGCGCCCCGGGTAGAGCGCAGAGATCTCATCCAGCGTCTGGGCCGCGACCGCGTGGAGGTCGCACTCCCGCACCTCCAGCGCCACGAGCTTGCCGGCCTGGATGCGGCTGGCGTCCAGGAGGTTCTGGATCATCCGCTCCGCGCGGTCCAGGCTCGCCGTCACGCGGCCCACGGAGGTCTGGACGCCCGGCAGGTCCGCATGACGCCTGCCCATCAGCTGCACGCTCAGCTTCGACGCCGTCAGGGGCGTGCGCAGGTCGTGCGTGAGCGCCGCGACGAACGTGTCCCGCATCCGCTGCTCGGCCTTCAGCTTGCGGATCTGATCGCGGAGGTTGATCTCCGTCATGATGGAGGCCGTCAGCTCCTTCATCACCAGGTGGTCCTGTTCGGTCCACTCGCGCGCCGTGGGCTGGATGCAGCAGAAGGTTCCCAGCACGTGCCCTTCCGGGTTGATCAACGGCAGCACGATGAGGGCGACGATGCCCCAGGGCCCGGTGGACGGATGGAACTTCAGGAACGGATCCGCGGGCGCGTTCGAGGAGATGATGGGCTCCCCCTCGAGCGTGTAACGGCACAGCGACGCGTCGATGGGCAGCGTCCGCGTCTCCCGGAAGGGCGAGGGCAGGCCGAAGTCCGCCTTGAAGAACTGCCGGTTCGAGTCCACCAGCGACATGATGGTCAGCGGGACGTTGAGCAGCTGCGCCGCCAGGCGGGCGAGGCGGTCAAAGGCCTCCTCCTGAGGCGTGTCCATCAGCCCGGTGTCCCGGATGGCCTGCAGACGGTTCGGATCCGCGAGGCGACGGTTGCACCGCTGGGTCCGCGCGAGAGAGGCCTCGTCCAACTCACCTAGAAACTTCATGGAGGCGAATCCTAGGTCCTGGGCCTGGAGGCCGGTCACCCGGATCCAAGGGGCCAGCTCCTCCGTTCGCTGACCAACCATCCAGGAGCGCTCAGGAAAATCTTTCAGGGCTCTTGACCCGCTTTCCCGGGGTCCGCCCTCCCTGTCTCCCGGACCCTTTTCCGGGAGGCTTTCCCCCAATGCATCCCCCTCGTTCGTCGTCCCGCGCGGCCCTCGCCGTGCTCCTGCTGCTTCTGCCCACCCTGGCCCTGGCCGCGGACCGGGGCGCCTGGGCTCCAGGCGTCGCGTATGCCGTGGGTGACATCGCGTCCTATGGAGGGAAGGGCTACGACTGCCGTCAGTCCCACACGTCCCTGGTGGGCTGGGAACCGCCCAACGTGCTCGCCCTGTGGCTGGAGCGCACCGGCAATCCTCCCGCGGACACGCAGGCCCCCACCGCGCCCTCCGGCGTCGGTTCACCCTCCAAGACGTATGACAGCGTGTCGCTGACCTGGAGCGCGTCCACCGACAACGTGGGCGTCACCGGCTACGAGGTCTTCGTCAACAACGGAGCCTCCGCCTCGGCCACCTCCACCACGACGAGCGCCACCGTCACCGGGCTCGCTGCCAACACCACCTACACGTTCACCGTGAAGGCGCGCGACGCGGCGGGCAACCGTTCCGCGGCGAGCGCCGCGTTCAGCACCACCACGCCCACTCGCCCCGCGCCGGACACGCAGGCCCCCACGGCGCCCGGCTCCCTGCGCTCCACCGGCGTGACGGCCTCCAGCGTGTCCCTGGCGTTCAACGCGTCCAGCGACAACGTGGGCGTCACCGGCTACGAAATCTTCGTCAACGGCGGCACCAGCGCGGCGGCCACCAGCACCACGCTGACCGCGACCGTGACGGGGCTCGCCGCCAACACGACCTATACGTTCACGGCGAAGGCGCGCGACGCGGCCGACAACCGCTCCGCCGCGAGCAACAGCGTCGCGGTGACGACGGGCAACACGGCGCCTTCGGGCAGCAAGGTGCTGGTCGGCTACTGGCACAACTTCGACAACGGCTCCACCAACATCCGGCTGCGCGACGTGTCCTCCCAGTTCAACGTCATCCAGGTGGCCTTCGCGGAGCCGGTGACGGGCGCGCCGTCGGGCACCATGGGCTTCACCCCGTACAACGCCACCGTGGCCGAGTTCAAAGCGGACATCGCCACGCTCAAGGCGCAGGGCCGCAAGGTGCTCATCTCCCTGGGCGGCGCCAACGGCACCATCCACCTGGACGACGCGGCGGCGCGGCAGGCCTTCGTCTCCAGCATGCAGGGGCTCGTCAATACGTATGGCTTTGACGGCCTGGACCTGGACCTGGAGGGCTCGTCGCTGTCTCTCAACGGCGGGGACACCGACTTCCGCAACCCCACCACGCCGCGCATCCAGAATCTCATCGCGGGCACGCGCCAGCTGCTCAACGACAACGGCGCGGGCTTCGTGCTCACCATGGCGCCGGAGACCGCCTACGTGCAGGGCGGCTACGCGGCCTACGGCGGCCCGTGGGGCGCCTACCTCCCCGTCATTTACGCGCTGCGCGACCGGCTGACGTACCTGCATGTGCAGCACTACAACACCGGCACCGTGATGGGATTGGACGGCCGCGCCTACGCGCAGAGCACGCCGGACTTCCACGTGGCCATGGCGGAGATGCTGCTCCAGGGCTTCCCCGTGGGCGGCAACGCGAGCGCCGTCTTCCCCGCGCTCAGGCCGGAGCAGGTCGTCATCGGTCTGCCGTCCTCGCCGCAGGCCGCGGGCGGTGGCTACACCACGCCCGCCAACGTGCAGAAGGCGCTGGACTACCTGATGAAGGGCCAGTCCTTCGGCGGCACCTACGTGCTGCGCCAGGCCGGCGGCTACCCGGGCTTCAAGGGGCTGATGACCTGGTCCATCAACTGGGACAAGTTCACCAACTTCGAGTTCTCCAACAGCCACCGCGCCTACCTGGACACCTACCCGTAGCCTGATGAGGCCTTCGCCTCCACCCGTGAAACGCGGCCGGACGGGTGGGGTGCAAGGCATTGCCTTCCCATGGACACCGCGAGGAGCTGGGAGTGTTCCCCGGGGCCTCCCGGCCCTCTGCTCGCGTGCTAGCGTCGTCGCGGTGTCGACACGGGATGACAGGCCGGAGGGGCGGGAGACGCCGTCTTCCGACAGGACCCGGACCCTTCCCGAGAAGCCCGGGGGCAAGGTCCGCTTGAAGCTGTGGGTGTTGTCCGGGCCCGCGGCCGGCCGGAGCCACCCGCTGCCGGTGGGGGAGTACCGGCTGGGCAAGAGCGCGGACTGCGACATCGTGCTCGAGGATGGCACCGTGTCCCGCTACCACCTGAAGCTGGAGGTGCGGGAGGATCGCGTCGTCGCCACGGACCTGGGCTCGTACAACGGCTCCTTCTGCCAGGGCCTGCGCTTCAGCGAGCTGGAGGTCCAACCCGGCGCCGTCCTCCGCCTGGGGGAGACGCAGCTCAAGGTGATGCCCGAGGACACCCGCGAGCGCTCGCTGCTGCTGTCGCCGCGCGGCCACTTCGGCACCCTGGTGGGGCAGAGCCGCCGGATGCGCGAGGTCTTCACCTTCCTGGAGCGCATGGCCCCGGGCGACTCGGACGTGCTCATCCAGGGCGAGACGGGCACCGGCAAGGAGCTGTGCGCCGAGGGGCTGCACCATGAAAGCCCGCGCGCGAAGAAGCCCTTCGTGGTGGTGGACCTCGCGGGCATCGCGCCGTCGCTCATCGAGTCCGAGCTGTTCGGCCACGTGAAGGGTGCCTTCACCGGCGCCCATGCGGACCGGGCCGGTGCCTTCGAGCGCGCCCACGGGGGCACCGTCTTCCTGGACGAAGTGGGCGAGCTGCCCCTGGAGATGCAGCCGCGCCTCCTGCGCGTGCTGGAGCGCCGGCAGGTGAAGCGGGTGGGGGCCAACGACTACCTGGCGCTGGACGTGCGCGTGGTGGCCGCCACGCACGTGGACCTGGAGGCCGCGGTGAGGGCGGAGAAGTTCCGCCGGGACCTCTTCCACCGGCTGGCCGTGCTGCGCGTCGCGCTGCCGCCGCTGCGCGAGCGCCCGGAGGACATCCCCATGCTCATCGACACCGTGCTGGAGCGCCTGGGCAAGCCGCCCAGCACCTTGTCGGACCAGACGCGCGCCCTGCTCCTCCAGTACCCCTGGCCGGGCAACGTGCGCGAATTGCGCAACGTGGTGGACCGCGTGGTGAACCTGGGCGAGGAGTCGCTCCCGGACATCGACCCGGGCGTCCCCGGCCGTGCCTCCCTCCGCGCGGGGGTGCTGGACCTGGCCCGGCCCTTCAAGGAAGCCAAGGAGCAGCTCGTGGAGGGCTTCGAGCGCGACTACCTCAAGAGCCTCCTCAAGCGCTGCGAGGGCCGCTTCAACCGAGCCGCCCGCGAGGCCGACATCGACCGGGTGTACCTGCGCAAGCTGATGCGCAAGCACGGCCTGGAGCTCAGCGACGGCAAGCCCGTGGCGGACGAAGACGACGCCGGGTGACTCCTGTCACCCACTGGGACCGCCACCGGGTGACTCGAGTCACCCACCCGCGAGCCTCTCTGCGTGGCTTCTCCCTCGGAAGGCCCGATGCGCGGGGCGCTGGCATCGCTCCTGCTTAGGGAACGTGTACCGGCCATTCACGGCCCCCACGACCCCGAGCACGCCATGATCTCCTCCGTCTCCTCCCGTTCCAACCCGTCCTCGTTCCTCACGTCCCTGCTGAAGCCGGCCGCGCGGACGCAGCCCGTGCAGCCCTCCCAGGACACGTCCGCGGCGGCCCTGCGCAACAAGATGTTCCACACGGACAGCTTCGAGTCCTCGCCGTCGGCGCGGACGCAATCGCTGCCTCCCACGCCGACGACGCGGCCCGCGGGCGCGGGCGCCGATCCGGTCGGCGCGGACGCGCTCGTGCCGGCCAGCACGCATGACGCCTCCAAGGACTACCAGGCGCTCTCGTACTCGGAGGACAAGCAGTACAACGGGCAGCCGCTGAGCTTCTGGAAGAAGAACGTCTGGGACACCGCCATCAAGTCGGGCGCCGCCCCCGAGGAGGCCGCGCTGCTCGTCGCGCAGGTGATGCAGGAGGGCGGCACGGACTTCAACAAGAGCGGCTCCGCGACGAACTACGGCCCCTTCAACCTGAACAAGGACCTGCTGGAGACCTACGGCAAGCACCTGCCTCAGGACCTCCAGCAGCTCAACGGCAGCAGCCCGGAAGCCATCGAGCTCAACGTGACGAACGCGCTGGACGCGATGCGCGCGGTGGGGGCCAACAACTACCTGCACCACGTGCGCGGCGGCCGCACCAACTTCGAGCACCCCGAGCAGCGCATCAGCGACAACCCGAACGTGAAGGGCGATGACGCGTTCGCCTTCGAGCGCAGCCTGTCCAACAACGCGCGCCTCTTCCTGGAGTCCGTCCAGGCCAACCCCTCCACGCTGACCGACAACCAGCGCTTCGCCTCCGACATCCCGAACATCTGAGGAAGCGGTTGGAAGTGAAGGACGGGGCCCCGCGTGCGATGCACGCGGGGCCTTTTCGCGTCCCCACGCCGCGTGAACTACGAACCGGACTCGCGCGAACCGAAGGAGTTGTTCTTGGAGCCGATGCCGGAGGAGTCCCCCAGCGTGGCGGAGTGATTCGCGTTCGCGGCGGCCAGCGCGCCCGCGTCACCTCCCTGCGGGTTGACGATGAGCATCCCGCCGCCGTTGAACGAATCCCAGCCGGAGTTCATCGCCTGGGTGAGGTGCTGGAGGTCCACGTCGTACTTGGAGCCGGTGGCCGGATCATTGATCTGATACTGGCCCTGGGCATTCTTGCCGTCGATCTCCACCCAGTGCGCGCTGCCTTTGGACGTGTCGCCGGAGGCGCCGGGCTGGATGAGGTTGGAGTCCACCAGGGCCACCGCCTTCTTGCCCGAGTCGAGCGCGGCGTTCAGCGCGTCGCGGTCGAAGTTGGCGGCGCCGCGCGTCACCTCGAAGCCCTGGCCCGCGAGCATCTGGCCCATCTGGTCCGGTGTCGTGCCCTTGCTGTCGGAGTAGCGCGACTCCAGCGACTGGACGAGCTGGGCGTCCGTCTGCCCCTGGCCGCCGCCATTGGCGCGCACCAGCATCGCGGCGGCAGTCGCGCCGCAATTGGTGGCGTCCGTCTGCCGGAGGACCGGCGTCTGCTGGGCCCATCCCTTGGCGCCCGCGAGCGAGGGCGCCGGCTCCATCTGCGACAGCTCCATGGGACGCGCGCCCAGCGGCTGTCCGGCCCCCGCAGCCTGGGCGGCCCATTGTCCCGCCACCTCGGGTGACTCCTCGAAGCGGTCCTGGGGGAGCCCGGTGACCTGCTCCGCCTCGAGGACTGGCTCCGGGGCGAGGTGGCCCTGGACCGGAGCGTTGCCTTGCGGCGCGGCCGTCTGCTCGGGGGGCAGGGAGGGAGGGAGATTCTGGGGACGGGTGACGTTCATGAACAACCCTTGCGCTCGGGGGAGGAGACCGCGGCTCCTTATTATCGAAGAAGACCGCGGTCGGGTTGTGGGGGCATGGTGATGGCAACGCCGGGGCTCCTAGGATGTCATCCATCATGAAGACCCCGGCCGGAGACGACCGCGACGACACGCTTCCCGCGCGCAGCCCTGATGGCGAGGCGACGCGCCTGCTGCCGCGGACGCCAGCGGAGACCGTGCCCGCGACGAATGAATCGGACCGGCAGCCCCGGCACGGGACGTCCTCGCCCGTCCAGGTGGGGCGCTACCTGCTCCTGCGGCCGCTGGGCGCGGGAGGCATGGGCGTGGTGTACGCGGCCTATGATCCGGACCTGGACCGGAAGGTGGCGCTGAAGCTGCTGCGCTCGGATGGGCACGCGGATCCGGAGCAGGGACGGGCGCGGCTCTTGCGTGAGGCGCAGGCGATGGCGCGCATCTCACACCCGAACGTCATCCCGGTGTTCGACGTGGGCATCTGGGGCGCCCAGGTCTTCCTGGCGATGGAGTTGCTGGATGGGGGCACGCTGGGGCAGTGGCTGAAGGAGGCCCCCCGCTCGTGGCGCGAGGTGCTGGAGGCGTACCTGGGCGCGGGCCGGGGGCTCGTGGCCGCGCACGCGGTGGGGCTGGTGCACCGCGACTTCAAGCCGGCCAACGTGCTGAGGGACCGCCGGGGCCGCGTCTGCGTGACGGACTTCGGGCTCGCGCGCCAGGTGGGGCTGCCCTCCGGCGACGATGAGGACTCCTCCGCGCGGGAAGTGAACGCGCTGGCCGCGGAGCGGCGCATGCTGGACGCGCCCATCACCGTCACTGGCGCGGTGATGGGCACGCCGAACTACATGTCCCCGGAGCAGGTGCTGGGCGCGGTCCCGGACGCGAGCACGGATCAATTCAGCTTCTGCGCCGCGCTGTACGCCGCGCTCTACGGCCAGCGCCCCTTCGACGTCGCGCGCATGCAGGCGCTGAAGACGCCGGCCGACCTGGAGGGCCCGAGCGCGCCCCGCCTCCTGGAGCCGCCGCGCGACACGCGGGTGCCCGCGTGGGTGGGCCGGGCGGTGATGCGCGGGCTGGCGCTGCGTCCGGCGGAGCGCTTCCCGACGCTCGCGGAGCTGTTGGACGCGTTGGGGCAGGAGCCGAAGCGCAGGGCCCGGCGCCGCGCGTGGGGCGGCGTGGGCCTGCTGGCGGGAGGACTCCTGATGGGCGGCGCCGTGCTCTATCAGCAGTCGCGCGTGTGCGAGGGCGCGGACGCGCTCATGGCGCGGGTGTGGGGCCCAGAGCAGCGGGAGCAGGTGGTGCGTGCCTTCACCGCCACGGGCAGCCCGCTGGGGGCGGACATGGCCGGGCGCGTGGCGGCCGTGCTGGATGGGTACGCGCGGAGCTGGAGCCAGCAGCACACGGACGCGTGCAGGGCCACGCTCGTGGAGGGCACCCAGCCGGAGGCCCTGCGCGTCGAGCGCGTGGTGTGCCTGGAGCGGCGGCGCGAGGACGCCCGCGCGGTGGTGGCGCTGCTGTCCACCGCGGACGTCCCCCTGGTGGAGAAGTCCCTGTCGCTGGTGAACGCGCTCCCCGCGCTGGACGAATGCGCGGACGTGGCGAAGCTGGGCGAGCAGCAGCGGCTGCCGGAGTCGCCCGCGGAGCGCGCCGAGGTGGAGCGCCTGGAGGCGCTCCTGTCGGAGGTGAAGGTGCTGGTGGACGGCGGACGCCTTCCCCAGGCCCGGGCGCGGCTGGAGCCGCTGGTGGAGGCCGTGCGGGCCACGGGGTACGCGCCGCTGATGGCCCGGCTCCAGCTTCAGCAGGGCTGGATGCGCGAGCAGTTGGGGGACTCCGAGGGGGCGGCCATCGCGCTGCGGCAGGCGGCCTTCGACGCGGAGGCGGGGAGGGCGGACCGGCTGAAGGTCACCATCCTCAACCGGCTGCTCTATGTGGAGGAGGGCCAGCGGCACTTCGAACCTGCGGAGGTCTGGAGCGGGCTCGCGGACGCGACGCTGCGGCGCATGGGCGGCGACGCCGTGCTGGAAGCAGAGGTGCGGGTCAATCAAGGCAACCTCGCGAACGCGAGGAATGACTTCTCCCGCTCGAGCGCCCTCTTCGAGGAGGCGCGGACGCGGGCGGAGGCGGCGTTGCCGGAAGGCCACCCGCTGCGCGCGCGCATTACCTTCCTCCAGGGGAACCTGGCGATCCGGATGAAGGACACCGCGCGCGGCGTGGCGTTGATGGAGCGCGCGCTGTCGCTGACGGAGGCCGCGGTGGGCCCGTTGCACCCGGACACCGCGCGCCGGCATGACGCCCTCGCCTGGGCACTTCGCGAGGCGGCGGATCCGGCCCGGGCCCTGCCGCACGCGCGCGCCGCCGTGGAGATCCGCAAGGCGCTCCTGGGGGCGCGCACGCTGCCGGTGGCGGAGGGGCTGGACGAGGTGGGCATGTGCCTGCTGGCGCTGGGCCGCCATGACGAGGCGCTGCGCGTCTATGAGGAAGCGCTCGCGACGAAGCAGCAGGTGGCGCCCGCTGGGGACGAGACCTTCCAGTACAGCCAGGACGGCGTGGGCCAGGCGCTGCTGGGCCTGGGCCGCGCGAAGGACGCCATCGCGCCGCTGCGGCTGGCGGTGGCGTATCCATCGATGCCGGACGGGACGCTGGCCGAGTCAGGCTTCGCGCTCGCGAGGGCGTTGTGGGATGCCGGGGAGAGGCAGCCCGCGAGGCAGGAGGCGGAAGCGGCCCGCGCACGCTTTGTCCGAGCCACGCGCGAGCCCGAAGCCGCGACCGTGGCCCGCTGGCTGGAGACGCATCCGGCTCCGGAGGCCGCCGCCGTCCCCGCGCGTCTCAAGGAGCCCCGGGCTCGGGGAGGGCGTTAGCGGAAGTAGCGCGTCAGTCCAGGCGCGTCGCGACGCGGGCTCGCAGCGTGTCGCCGGTCGCGTCCCCGGCCTTGAGGGCGTACAGGGAGCGCATGCCTTCGGACGTGATGTAGCGCAGGTGCGGCGATGGAGCGGTCGCGGCCTCGCAGATGATGCGCGCGATGTCGTCCGCGGTCTGGCCCAGGCTCGCGTAGGTCTCCGCGGAGCCCCGCATGTACCGGCCCAGCAGCTCGCCATACACGGCCGGTCCGTTGCCCTGGGTGCCATTGCCCGTCGCGCGCACGGTGTTGACGAACTCCGTGTGGACCGGCCCCGGCTCCACCAGCGAGACGTGGATGCCCAGCCGGGACGCCACGGGGGCCAGGCTCTCCATGAAGCCCTCCACCGCGAACTTCGCCGCGCAGTACGCGTCGTTGAAGGGCTGGCCCACCAGGCCTCCAATGCTGCTCAGGGAGATGATGCGCCCGGACCGCTGCTCTCTCATGACAGGGAACACCGCCTGGGTGACGCGCCACACGCCGAAGAAGTTGACCTCCATCGTGCGCCGCAGGGCCTCCTCGGAGGTCTGCTCCATCGTGGCCAGGTAGCCCGCGCCCGCGTTGTTCACCAGCAGGTCGATGCGGCCGTGCGCCTGGAGGACGTCGCGGACACACGCCTGGGTGGAGTCGTCACGGGTCACGTCCAGCGTGCGGATGTGGAGCTTCACGGACTCCCGGTCCGCCCGGTCCCGGAGCGCGTCCGCCCGGGCGCTGTCGCGCAGGGTGGCGACGACCTCGAAGCCCTGGCGTGCCAGGTGGACGGCCGTGCTCAGGCCAATGCCAGTGGAGGTGCCAGTGACGAGTGCGACCGGGGCCATGCAAGGTGTCTCCTGGAGTGGCGCACCGGGAGCGGCGCGCAGGGCATAATGACTATCACCCTGGGCCCCTTCCGCACGCGGATTCCAGGACTCAGGTCTTCTTCAGCTTCTCTCCCACCGCGCCGAGCAGCTGGTCGAAGGACTCCGTGAACAGGCGGATGCCGTCAGTGGACAGCTCGTCCGTCACCGTCTTCATGGAGATGCCGGCCGCCTCCAGTTGGCGCATCGTCGCCTCCGCCGCCGGCAGATCCTCCTCCAGGCTGGGGCGCACCTTGCCGTGGTCCCGGAACGCGTCGATGGTGGCGGGCGGCATGGTGTTCACCGTGTCGCGGCCGATGAGTTCCTCCACGTAGAGCACGTCGCGCAGCTTCGGGCTCTTGGTGCTGGTGCTCGCCCAGAGCACGCGCTGCACCTTGGCGCCCTTCGCCGCGAGCGCCTTCCAGCGCGCGCCGCCGAAGACCTCCTTGAAGGTGCGGTAGGCGAGCTTCGCGTTGGCGATGGCCACCTTGCCGCTCAGCCCCTCCATTGCCTTCTGCTGCTCCGGCGTGGCGCCCGCCTTCAGCTTCTTTTCAATCTCCTTGTCCACGATGGCGTCGATGCGGCTGACGAAGAACGACGCCACGCTCGCCACGCGGCTCACGTCCCCGCCGGACGCGGCGAGCTTCTCCAGGCCGGAGACGTAGGCCTCGGCGATCTGCTTGTAGCGCTCCTGGCTGAAGAGCAGCGTCACGTTGACGTTGATGCCCTCGGAGGTGAGCTGCTCGAAGGCCGGGGTGCCCGGCACGGTGCCCGGGACCTTGATCATCACGTTGGGCCGCGACAGCGTCTTCCACAGCCGCCGCGCCTCCTCCAGCGTGCCCTGCGTGTCCAGCGCCAGCCGGGGGGAGACCTCCAGCGACGCGAAGCCGTCCTGGCCCTTCGTCGCGTCGTACACGGGCTTGAGGAGGTCCGCGGCGCCCTGCACGTCGCGCACGGCGAGCTGCTCGTAGAGGTCGTTGCCGGAGAGGCCCTTGCCCTTCGCCGCGTCGAAGAGGTCCTGGTAGTCGTCGCTGCCCGACACGGCCTTCTGGAAGATGGTCGGGTTGGAGGTGAGCCCCTTGAGCCCGTCCTCGTCGATGAATTTCTTCAGCGTGCCCTTGGTGATGTAGCTGCGCTGGAGGTTGTCCACCCAGACGGATTGGCCGAACTCGGCGAGCTGTCGCAGCGGATTCATGGATTCTCCCGGCGGGGGCGCGAGGCTCCCGGATGGCGTTGCTTCAAGTTGCGCATGCCCTTTCCCCCGGGTCCGGCCGGGCGGGCAGGCACTCGCGGATTCTGCCTGTGAACAGGGCCGGCGGGGGGCAACGCTTCTCGCGGGCCGGGGCAGTCAACACAGTAGCGGGGGCACACCCCTGGCCCCCCAACCCGGGAGCGAAACGATGGCGGACACCTTGGCGGACCTCGCGGCGCAGCTGCGCATCGACAGCATCCGTTGCACCACGGCGGCGGGCTCGGGCCATCCCAGCTCGTCCATGTCCGCGGCGGACATCATGGCCGTGCTGTTCCAGAAGTACCTGCGCTTCGACTTCCAACAGCCGAAGGCCCCCAACAACGACCGCTTCGTGCTCTCCAAGGGCCACGCCTGCCCGGTCCTCTACTCCGCCTTCAAGGCGGCGGGCGCCATCGACGACCGGGAATTGCTCTCGCTGCGCAAGTTCGGCAGCCGGCTGGAGGGGCACCCGAACCCGCACGTGCTGCCGCTCGTGGACGTGGCCACCGGCTCGTTGGGGCAGGGGTTGGCCGTGGGCGTGGGAATGGCGCTCGGCGCGAGGATGGACGGACTGCCCTTCCGCACCTACGTGCTCATGGGCGACAGCGAGACGGCGGAGGGCTCCGTGTGGGAGGCGTTCGACAAGGCCGGCCACTACGGGCTCGACAACCTGTGCGCCATCATCGACGTGAATCGCCTGGGGCAGAGCCGCGAGACGGAGCTGGGCTGGAACCTGGAGGCCTACGCGGCCCGCGCCCGCGCCTTCGGGTGGAACGCCGTCACGCTGGATGGCCATGACCTGGGCGCCATCGACCGGGCCTTCGCCGAAGCCCAGGCGAAGAAGGGGCAGCCCACCTGCCTCATCTGCAAGACGGAGAAGGGGCGCGGTTTCTCGCTCATCGCCAACCAGGACGGCTGGCACGGCAAGCCGCTGCCGGAGGACAAGGCACAGGACGCCATCCGCGAGCTGGGCGGGGAGCGCGACGTCCGCGTCCAGGTGAAGAAGCCGGAGGCGCTGAAGGCCACCGTCCAGGACAAGGCCTCACCGTTGCAGTTGCCCACGTACGAGGTCGGCCAGAAGGAGGCCACGCGCAAGGCGTATGGCGACGCGCTCCTGGCGCTGGGCAATGCGCGGCCGGACGTGGTGGCGCTGGACGCGGAGGTGTCCAACTCCACGTACTCGAACGAGTTCCAGAAGGCGCACCCGAAGCGCTACTTCGAGATGTTCATCGCGGAGCAGAACATGGTGTCCAGCGCGGTGGGCCTGGCGGTGCTGGGCAAGAAGGCCTTCGTCAGCACCTTCGCGGCCTTCCTGTCGCGCGCCTTCGATCAGGTGCGCATGGCGGCCATCTCCAACGCCACGGTGCACCTGTGCGGCAGCCACGCGGGCGTGTCCATTGGCGAGGACGGCCCGTCTCAGATGGCGCTGGAGGACCTGGCGATGATGCGCGCGGTGGGAGGCAGCACGGTGCTCTACCCGAGCGACGCGAACCAGACCGCGAAGCTCCTGGCGCAGCTGCTGGAGCGCCCGGGCATCACCTACCTGCGCAGCACGCGTGAGAAGACGCCGGTGCTCTACCCCGCGACGGAGGACTTCCCCATTGGCGGCAGCAAGGTGGTGCGCCAGTCCGATGAGGACGTGGCGACGGTGGTGGCCGCCGGCATCACGCTGCACGAAGCGCTCAAGGCCTACGAAGCGCTGAAGAAGGACGGCATCGCGGTGCGCGTCATCGACCTGTACTCCGTGAAGCCGGTGGACGCGAAGACGCTGCGCAAGGCCGCGCGCGAGACGCTGGGGCGGCTCATCGTGGTGGAGGACCACTGGGCGGAAGGGGGCCTGGCGGACGCGGTGCTGGAGGCCTTCACCGGTGAGCGCGAGCAACTGCCCACCGTGGTGAGGCTCGCGGTGACGAAGCTGCCCGGCTCCGGCAAGCCCGCGGAGCTGCTGAACGCCGCGGGCATCGACGCGGAGCACATCGTGGAGGCCGTCACCTCGCTGAGGGAGGAGACGACGGCCCGGGGCAGGCCGTCCGAGAACGCCTGGGGCCACACGAACGCGTAGCCCCGGGTGTCTGTCTTCTCAGGGCTTCGGATCCAGCCGCTCGGCCGCGCGCGCCGCACCCATGGAGCGCGCGTAGTCCAGTGCGGTGCGCTTGTCAGCGTCCCGGACCCGGTGGTCCGCGCCGCGCTGGATGAGCAGCTCCATCATCTCCAGCTTGTCGAACATGGCCGCGAACATCAGCGGCGTGCGGCCATCCGGGCCCGCGCCGTCCACGTCCGCGCCCGCCTCCAGGAGCACCGTGGCGATGGCCTCGTTGCCCTTGAAGGCCGCGCCAGCCAGGGGTGTCTGGCCCGCGTCGTTGGGCTGCTCCGGATCCGCGCCGCGCTCCAGCAGCAGGCGCGTCGCGTCCACGTGGCCGTAATAGCTGGCCAGCATCAGCAGGGAGTCGCCTCGCTCGTTGCGAACCCCCACGGGAAGCCCGGCGTCGAGCAACTCGCGCAGCTTCCCGGCGTCCCCCGAGCGGACCAGCGTGAAGGCGTCCCTCACGGCGGCGTCGGCATCCGAGGGCGGAGCAGCGTTCTTCGGGTCGTTCGTGGGGCTCATGGTCGGTGTTCCTTCCTCGTAGGACATCCCTGACGTGTCGACTTCCCGGGGCGCGGCGGTCAGGGAGTGTAGAGCTCGGCTGCGTTGGAGTCGAAGCTCCCCGACACGACAAGGACCCTGCCGTCGAACAGCAGCGTCGCCGTGTTGAGCGCAAAGCGCGGGACGATTGTGGGCGCGGTGGGCGTCCAGGTGCCCGTTGCCGGGTCGTACAGCGCCGCGGAGTCCGAATACACGGCGAGCGCCTTCCCATTGAGCAGCACCGTCACCGGGCCCTGGAACAATGTGGACGGTGAGCCCGTGAGGCTCCAGGTGCCCGTGGCCGGGTCGTACAGCTCCGCAGTATCCCCCCCCAAGTCGAGCACCCGCCCATCCAGCAGCAACACCGGCCAGCCGCCGATGGGGATGACAGGAGCGCCCGTGGAATTCCAGGTGCCCGTGGCCGGGTCGTACAGCTCCGCAGTGGCGCCCTCCACGGCGAGCACCCTGCCGTCCTGCAGACGCGGCGCCGAGCTCGCCTCACGACTCATGGCCAGGGAGCCGGTCGCGCTCCAGGTCCCCGACGCAGGGTCATAGAGCTCCGCCGACAGCCCACTCTGAACGAGCATCTGGCCATCGAGAAGGAGTGTCGCGGTCTGGCCGGAGCGGGGCTCCGTCATGGAGCCCGTGGGACTCCAGGTGCCCGTGGCCGGGTCGTACAGCTCCGCCGTTCGCAGGGTGAAGAACTCATCCATTCCACCCGCGACGAGCACCTTGCCGTTGAGGAGCAGTGTCGCCGTGTGGCCGTAGCGGCATTCGAGCATGGAGCCGGTCGCGCTCCAGGTATTCGAGGCCGGGTCATACAGCTCCGCCGTGTTGTTGCACTGGCCTCTTTGCGCTTCGCTGCCGCCCGCGACGAGTACCCTGCCGTCCTGCAGCCGCGTCGCCGTGCTGAACAGGCGAAGACTGCCTCCAACCATGGGCCCCGTCAGGGCCCACGTCCCCGGAACGGAACAGCCTGGCAGTCCCGTCACGGTGAAGCTCCGGGTGGCCGTGAGGCCGAATGCATTCGTCACGGTGACGGTGATGGACGGGGGCGTGCCACCACTGGCGCAAGGGGGCGCCGTCCAGGTGACGCGGCTGTGCGTGGAGTCGCCGGTCGGCGTGCCCAACGCGCCGGTGCTCGCGTCCCAGGAGAAGGTGAGCGCGGAGCCCCGCGGGTCGCTCGCCACCACTTCATAGGTGAGCACCTGACCCGGGCTCGCCGTGTCGGAGGAGCGGTAGGAGCGGAGGATGACGGGCGCGATGGGATTGACGGGAGGCGTGCTGGTGACGCACAGGGCGACGGTGCCCGTGTTGTGTCCGCCGCGCCCGTCGGACACGGAGACGGTCAGGCGGCAGTTGTTGCAGGCTTCGGCTGGTGCGAGCGAAGGCGTGAATTGAGTGAAGTCGGAGGACGTGTCGCTGAAGGTGCCCGCGCACGACGCGCTCCAGGCGTAGGAGAGGTTGTCACCGTCCGGATCCGACGCAGTGACGGACACCGTCGTCGGCTGCCCGACGACGAGCTGCGTGGGCGAAGCATCCAGCGAGCTCACTTCCGGTGCGCTGTTGAAGGAGATGGACAGCTCGGCCTCGCCTTCCCCTTCGGGCAGGACGTTGACGACCAGGAGGGCGCTGGAGGCCAGGCCGCGTGAGTCCGTCACCGTCAACGTGAGCGTTTGAATGCCGGTGGTGGCGGGAGCCGTCCACGAGGTGAAGGGTTCGGAGGCCGAGGAGAACGTGCCCGCGGTGGCGCTCCATGCGTAGCTGAGCGTGTCGTCCGGGTTCGGGTCATGCGCGGAGGAGAACAGGGAGACGGTGCCGCCAGCCGCCACGGTGCTTGGGTTCGCCGCCACGAAGTCGATGATGGGCGCTTCGTTCTCGAAGGGCGGCGGCGGGTTGATTTGTTGGAGGGTGATGGCGACGAGGGTCGTCTGGTCCGCGAGGATGGAGATGCCGTCGGCGGAGCCCTCGAAGCGCAACGCGCCCCCGGCATCGAAGGCCTGCGCCAGGAAGGTGCGGTCGGCGCCCGCCGGAATGTTGCCAATGATTCCGCCCCACACCCCGTTCGTTGGCGCGAGCTCCACCGACACGGAGGGGATGGCCGCTCCCCCAGAGGTGACGACGACGCGGGTGATGCCGGATGCGAGAGATTGGGGCACGGCGACCGTGAAGCGCGCCGCCCCCGCATCCCCCGATAAAGCGCCGCAGCCCACGAACAGCGCGGCCACGAGCACCAGCATCAGGTGCCTGTCTGCTCTCTTCATGGACGCCCCCTCTTGGTCGCGATAGCGATTGGGCGGACTATCCAGGATGGAAGGCATTGCCGCCTATGACCCGGGCAGGTGGCCCACCGTCGCTTGCCGGACGACGGAGGCTCCCTGTCGTCAGTAGGGGGTGGCAGGGGCCTTCACGTCCGTGGAGGGATGCCCTTCCAATTCCAAAGGGCAATCCCCTCCTCGGAATCCGACAGCCGACCGCGCTCCCGACCCATGGCCAGAGCCCGGTGGAGACGCCACCCTGGCCGCCGCTCCCAATCCGAGGTGCCGGAAATGCACGGGTCACGGTCATGGTGGAGATTGTTCCTGCTGCTGACGCTGGGAGGGGCACTGGCGTGCGAAGTCGCTCCTGCCCCGGGGATGTTGTCATTGACGTCTCCCGCGAGCGGGGACACAGGCGACGCGAGTTCGCCGGAGACGACTGAATCCCTCCAGGCCTCGGCCATCTTCGAGGCCACGTTGCGCGAGGAGGCCACGGCGGCGCCCGGCGGGCTGAAGCCCGTGGAGCGGCTCGGCAAGCTGCTCTTCTTCGACCGCCGGCTCTCCGAGCCCATGGGCCAGGCCTGCGCCGTCTGTCATGGCCCCGAGGTGGGCTGGACGGGCCCCAGCCTGCTCATCAACCTCACCGGCTCTGTCTATGAAGGCGCCGTGAGGGGGCGTTTCGGCAATCGCAAGCCGCCCTCGTCCGCCTACGCCACGCAGGCCCCCATCCTCCACCTGGTGACGCCTGGACAGGCGGCCTTCGTGGGAGGCAACTTCTGGGATGGCCGCGCCACCGGCGAGGAGCTGGGCAACCCCGCCGCGGACCAGGCGCAGGGCCCCTTCCTGAACCCGGTGGAGCAGAACAACCCCAGCGAGGCCGCGGTGGTGGCCAAGGTCTGCGGCGGCCCGTACGGCGACCTCTTCCGGGCCGTCTGGGGCGCCCGCATCTGCGGCGACGTGCCGCGCGCGTATGACAACATCGCGAGGTCCATCGCCGCGTACGAGGGCTCTCGCGAGGTGAACGCCTTCTCCTCGAAGTACGACGCCTATCTCGCGGGCCGCGCGCGGCTCTCCTCCCAGGAGCAGTGGGGCCTGAAGCTCTTCGAGGGCAAGGCGAACTGCGACAACTGCCACACGAGCCAGCGAGGCCCGCGCGGCGAGCCGCCGCTCTTCACCGACTACACCTTCGACAACCTGGGCGTTCCGCGCAACCTGCTCAACCCCTGGTACTGGCAGCTCCAGTTCAACCCGGAGGGGCCCTTCTGGATAGACACGGGCCTGGGGGGCTTCCTCCAGACGCGCCAGGACTACGCGCCCTTTGCGCGCGCCAACCTGGGCAAGGTCAAGGTTCCCACCCTGCGCAACGTGGACAAGCGCCCCTTCCCTGGCTTCACCAAGGCCTATACGCACAACGGCTACTTCAAGAGCCTCGAGTCCATCGTCCACTTCTACAACACGCGTGACGTGCTGCCGGTCTGCACGGGGAGCACGTCTGGGATTCCTGGCGTGGACTGCTGGCCCATGCCGGAGGTGGGGCTGAACATCAACACGCGGGAGATGGGCAGCCTGGGCCTGTCACCCCAGGAGGAGCAGGCCCTCGTCGCCTTCATGCGCACGCTCTCGGACGGCTACTTCCACTGACAGGCGGGGGCCTCGGGCGCGGCGCCGCCAGGGCACCCGCTGGAGAAGAAGCGGCAGGTGCGGCTGCGCGACCTGGATGAAGAGGACGTGTTGCTGCTGGAGGACGGGCACTGCTTCCGCAGCCCCCGGGCCGAAGCGCTGCGCACCATCGAGCGAGGGGACGCTGCGCTCCGTGTGGCCCGGGGTGGGGAAGGCGAAGGTCAGCGCAGCGCCTTCTGCGAAGTGACGATGCCGTCCGCATCCGCGTAGAGGTGGTGGCCGGGGACGAAGGTGACGCCGGCGAAGCGCACCTCCTCGTCGCGCTGGCCCTCGTTGCGCTTGCCGCTCTTGAGTGGGTGGGCCCCCAGCGCCTTCACGCCGATGGCGGTGCGACCCACCTCCTCCGCGTCGCGGATGCAGCCGTTGACCACCACGCCGGCCCAGCCGTTCTTCTGGCCCAGGGCCGCGAGCACGTCACCCACGAGCGCGCAGCGGCGGCTGCCTCCGCCATCCACCACCAGCACGCGGCCCTGGCCGGGTTCCTCCAATGCCTTGCGCACCAGGGAGTTGTCCTCTGGCGCGCGCACGGTGCTGATGGGCCCGAAGAAACTCCGGCGCCCGCCGTAGTCCAGGAATCCTGGCTCAACAGTCTGGAATTGCTGAGTTCCCGAGTGGGCGTCACAGAGGTCGGCGGTCTTGATGTCAGGGGTGTCGCTCATGACCTGTAGGATGCACGCGTCGGCCGGGTATGGCTGTGATTGCGCGTGCGGGTCCGTCTGTCTTGACCGTGCAATGTTCGAAACCCTATCGTCGGCGCCTTTCTGAGGGGGAAGTTCATGCAAAGGCTGAAGTGGTTCGTGGGCGCGATTGCGTTGCTGGCGCTCGCGTGTGGTGAGGTGTCTGAGACGTCCACGCCCGTGATTCGCGAGGGCGAGGGGCTGCTGGAGCTGCCGCTGGTGTCGACCTCGGCGGGGCGCAGCTACAAGCTGGTGGGCGCGACGTTCGCCATCACCGGGCCGCAGAACGCGACCATCGCGGACACGTCCGCGGAGTCGGTGAGCCTGGCGCTCATGGCCGGGAAGTACACCATCCAGATGAACGGCGACTGGCACGTGGAGCGCACGGATGTGCCGGGCATCACGGTGCCTGTCACGCTGGTGTCTCCGAATCCGCTGACGTTCACCCTGGGCGAGGGCGAGACGCGCCCGGTGCGCTTCCTCTTCAAGGTGCCGGGGGATGGCACCGCGGACGTGGGCATTGGCGTGGACTCGGGCGGATGGGTTTCGGGGACGCTCGTGTTCGAGCCTCGCTCGCCGCCTCCGCCCGGGAGCCCTGCTGACATCTTCGTCGACATGGGAGGGAAGAGCGTTCCCTTCGTCATCAGCTATGAGTCGTCGACGGTGACGCGGTCCATTGAGTACGGGTACAAGCGGATCCAGGTCCAGTCAGGGCCGGTGACCGTCCAATTCGGGGGCGAGACGACTGCCGCGGTGCAGCAGCAATTCGTCGCCGCGCTGAAAGGGGCGACGTTGAGTTTCTTCATGGAGGCCTCCGGGCCTAACAGTGTCTACATGGGGACGTTGTTCCTGGAGAATCAGGCGCACAGCGTCCTGTTCTATCTCGACCTTCCGCCGTCCATCCTCAAGCAGGACGCGGAGGGCTATCCGCTCCTGGAGACCGTGGCTTTTGCGGTGGGGTACTCGCAGCTCTCCACGTTGGGGCTGGGAAGCGCCTACGCAGAGATCCACGACGGCACCTTCGCGCCTCGGTAGCACCCACCGCCGCGCGCCGTTCCCTTCCCGTGGAACGGCGCGCGGCCCCTGGAGCCGTGTTGGAGGCGCGGCTTCAGGGCGCGAAGGGGGGACTCTCGTAACCCACGGTGCCGGTGTTGCCGTCGTAGGTGTTGGCGCTCGGGGTGAAGGTGGAGTTCTTGAAGACGAAGACGCCCCAGCCCGTGCCCTGGGACACGAGCGAGTCGGAGAGCTGCAACCGGCCCCGGCCCGATTGGC
Source organism: Corallococcus sp. AB032C (assembly GCF_003668935.1). Lineage (NCBI taxonomy): Bacteria > Pseudomonadati > Myxococcota > Myxococcia > Myxococcales > Myxococcaceae > Corallococcus > Corallococcus sp. AB032C. Next base: position 23,602 of record NZ_RAWP01000007.1, read on the forward strand.
CGCCCAGGACGATGTTGCCCTGGATGTCACCCGCGCTCGTGAAGGCGTCGCAGCAGAAGGGGTCGGAACCGCCGTGGCTCACCCGCGCGTGGGCGATGACGTTGTTCGCGTCCAGGGAGCGGATGGAGATGCCCTTCCAGTAGCCCGGCGTCTCCGTCCGGCCCGTGAACACGATGGGCTCCGCCGCCGTGCCCCGCGCCACCAGCGAGCCCGTCTCCGTGATGCGCAGGCCCGACTCCGCCTCGAACTGGAGTCGCACCCCCGGCTCCACGGTGAGCGCGCCCGCGTACTCCACGATGGTGTCCGGGGTGCCGGTGGAGACGCCGTAGGGCACGTCCAGCTTGTGCAACGTCTGGGCGACCGCGGTGTCCGCCTTCGGCGCCGCCATCAGGTGGACGGTGTTGTCGCCGTTGGCCGCCGGACTGGTGGCGCTGTTTCCGGAGAAGACGGTGGTGGCGTCCAGGGCGCTCGCGATGGACAGGCTCACCGTGGCGGGCGCTCCCAGGTTGCCCCGGAAGAGGTTGCGCGAGAAGCCCGGCAGCCGCGCCTTGTTGAAGGCGAAGAGGCCCTGGGTGCCGCTCTTCTCCACCGTCGTGTTCGCGATGCGGACCTGGCTGACGGAGTCCTGGAGCTGCGAGCCCACCACCACGGCGGCGCGGACCTCCAGGCTGCCGCCGGGGCCATGGAAGTAGTCGCAGCAGAAGGAGTCCTCGCTGCCCGCGTAGGAGATGACCACGTGCTCCAGCACGTTCGCGGGGGTGTTGGACTTGAACGCGAGTCCCTTCCAGAAGCCCGGCGCGGCCGTCGTCCCCGTGAAGGTGATGGGTGCGGCCTCCGTGCCCGCCGCGTTGAGGGACCCCGTCGACATGATGAGCAGGCCCGCGTTTGGCCCGAAGCGCACGGTCGTGCCCGGCGCCAGGGTAAGGGCTCCGCTCACCTCCACCACCCCTGTCACCGCGTAGGTGCACTGCTGCGCCCCCGGCTCCCACGTCGTGGCGGCGGTCACTTTGCTGGAGATGTCCCGGACGCAGGTGCCGCCGGGTCCGGGCCCGGGGCCGTCGCCGGGGTCGTCCTCCGAACCGCCACAGGCAGCCAGGACGGAGGCCGCCACGAAGGGTAGAAGCCGCGGGAAGCGAAGCAGGTGTTGCACCATGGAGATCCCCCTGAACGGGCCAGCGGCGGATGCCGCCTTCAGGCGGAGTACGCCGGGCCGCGCGCATATTCTCGGGTGGCGGGGAAAACGCCGCCGGCGGACGGTGGCGGCTCGCTAGACTCCGGGGATGACCGACCGGACGCTGGACGCGCTGTTCCAGAACAACCGCCAGTGGGCCGCCTCCATGGTGGAGAAGGACGCTGACTTCTTCCGGAAGATGGCCGGCCACCAGTCGCCCGAGTACCTGTGGATCGGCTGCTCCGACAGCCGCGTGCCGGCCAATCAAATCGTGAACCTGATGCCCGGCGACCTGTTCGTCCACCGCAACATCGCCAACGTCGTGGTGCACACCGACCTCAACGCGCTGTCGGTGTTGCAGTTCGCCATCGACCTCTTGCGCGTGCGGCACGTCATCGTCTGCGGCCACTACGGCTGCTCCGGCGTGCGCGCGGCGATGGAGCGCAAGCGGGTGGGGCTGGCGGACAACTGGCTGCGCCACGTGCAGGACGTGCACCAGAAGCACGAGCGGCTCCTGCCTGAATCACTGCCGCCCCGCGAGCGGCACGACCGGCTGGGCGAGCTGAACGTCCTGGAGCAGGTGCAGAACGTGTGTCAGACGACCATCGTGCAGGACGCGTGGGAGCGCGGGCAGCCGCTCACCGTGCACGGGTGGATCTACAGCGTGGAGGACGGCCTCCTCCATGACCTGGGCCTCACGCTCAGCGGCCCGGACGAACTGGCCGCGAAGCTGCCCGGAAGCCTCGCGCGCTACGCGGCGGCACCGTAGGCTCCGCCGCGAGCCCGTCCGCTCAAGGCCGGATGGCGACCTTGAGCACGCCGTCCTTGCGCTGGCTGAACAGCTCATACGCGTCCCGGATGTCCTTGAGCTGGAAGCGGTGGGTGAACAGCGGCGTGAGGTCCACCCGCTTCGCGCGCACCACCTCCATCAGGCGCCGCATGCGCTCCTTGCCGCCCGGACAGAGCGTGGTGACGATGCGGTGGTCCCCCAGCCCCGCCGCGAAGGCGTCATAGGGCATTTGCAGCTTCCCGGAGTACACGCCCAGGCTGGACAGCGTCCCGCCGGGGTTGAGCGTGCGCAGGGCGCTCTCGAAGGTCTGCTGCGTGCCCAGCGCCTCGATGGCCACGTCCACGCCGCCGCCGGTGAGCCGCTTCACCTCCGCCACCACGTCCTGGTTCCGGAAGTCGAGCACCACGTCCGCGCCCAGCTTGCGCGCCATGGCCAGACGCGTCTCGTCCCCGTCGACGCCGATGACGAGCGACGCGCCCATGAGCCGCGCCCCCACGGTGGCGCACAGGCCAATGGGCCCCTGCGCGAACACCACCACCGCGTCCCCAATCCTCACTCCGCCGGACTCCGCGCCGCTGAAGCCCGTGGACGCGATGTCCGCCAGCAGCAGCACCTGTTCATCCTTCAGTTCGTCCGGAATGGGGGCCAGGTTCGCCTGCGCGAAGGGCACGCGCGCGTACTCCGCTTGCACGCCATTCATCGTATTGCCCAGCCGCCAGCCTCCGGCCGCCTCCAGCCCCTGGCCGTGGCCGCACTGGGACGCGTGCCCGGAGAGGCAGCCCCGGCACTGACCGCACGGCGTGATGGCGCCCACCAGCACGCGCTGCCCCACCTGGTAGCCCGTCACGCCCGGGCCCAGCTCGTCGATGACGCCCACCATCTCATGGCCCACGGTGAGGCCGGGCTTCACCGGGTACTCGCCGCGCAGGATGTGCACGTCGGTGCCGCAGATGGTGGTGAGCGTCACCCGGACGATGGCCTCGCCCGCGCCCGCCTTCGGCCGCTCCACCTCCTGCACTCCCAGCTTCTGGGTGCCTTGGAACACGGTTGCCTTCATGACTCACCTCGTCTGTCTTCAGGCGCGCGGCATGCGCACCGTCACGGCGGGCCGGTCGCTGCGAGCCATCACCTGCTGCGCCACCGAGCCCAGCACCATCCGGCTCACTCCCGTGCGGCCGTGGGTGCCCAGGCACACCAGGTCCACGCAGTGGCGTTCGGCCGCCTGGGTGATGACCGCCGCGATGTCGTCGCCCTTCAGCACCGACAGCTCGACCTTGTGGCTGCCGTCATGCTCCGGGGACGGCACGCGCAGCTCCAGTTGATGCCGCGCCGCCTGGAGCTCCTCGGGCGTCGCCTTCGCGGGCTCCACGTGCAGCAGGTGCACCGTGCCGCCCGGTGGCGTGATGGCGAAGGCGTAGGCGATGGCACGGTCGCCGGCCTCACCGAAGTCCGTGGTCGCGAGCACCGAGCGCACCCGGGGAGGCTCCTGCTCCAGGCCCTGCTCCGCCGCGCGCACCGGCACGCTGACCACCGACATGGGAGCCAGCCTCCGCGCGGACTGGGACACGCTCCACAGCTTCGCGAGCGCCCTGCGCTGGTGCGTGCCCACCACCAGCAGGTCCACCTGTTCCTCCGTGGCCAGGGCGATGAGGTGGTCCGCGATGCGGCCCAGCCCCGGCTCCAGCCGCGAGCGCACCGGCAGGCCCGCGGCGCGCAGGGGCTCCAGCAGCGACTCGGACTCGCGCTCCAGCGCCTCCCGCAGCTCCGGGGACATGTCCTTGTAACTGTGCGGATGCACCAGTCCCAGCCGCTCCGCCTCGCTCCCCACCCAGACGATGCGGCCTCCCACGACCTCCAGGGGGCCGACCTTCGCGAGCCGCTTCACCCATTCCCGGGCGACCTCGAAGGGCCTGGAGCGGTCCACGCCCAGCATGACCCGCAGGGGGCGCTCGCCCCGCGCCCAGGCCTCCAGACCCGAACCCTCGCGGACCACCAGGAAGGGGACCTCCAGCAGCTGTGCCATCCGGTCGACCGTGCCCCCCAGGCCCCGGAAGGGCGTGTCCTCGCGCGGCGCGCCGGCCACCACCCACTGGAAGCCGCGCTTCGCCACCAGGTCCCGCAGCTCCTCTTCCGGCTCACCCGTGAGGAGCACGGAGTCGACCTGGATGCCGGTGGCCCGCAACCGGTCGCATTCGTCGCGCAGCGTGGATTGGGCGGTTTCACAGATGGCGTCCCCGAAGGTCCTCACCAGGGTCCCGGTCAGGACGTGCACGAGGCAGAGCGGGACGTTCATCCGCCGTGCGAGCAGCGCCGCCGTGTCACAGGCGCGCCGGGCGTCTTCCGAGAAGTTGGTCGCGCAGGCGATGGTCATGGCTCCTCCTTGCGGTCACGTCTCCAAGCTAGTCACCGCGCAAGCGCGGGATGCCCCCGACGGAGCGGCGGGCGCGGGGCACGTCAGGCACCTCCTGATGGCCTCACGGCGGCCGGACGCGTTGCCGGCGCCCATGCAGGACCCCAGCTTCTTCAGGGGGCGTCATGCGAGTCCTGGTTCCTGTCGATCGCCTGCCTCATGGCTGGGAAGACGTGCGCGGTCTGGAGGCGCAAGAGGTGTCGGCGCGCCGCGCGCGCTACGGCCGCAACGACGTGCGAGGCCGGCCTCCCCGCTCCGCGCTCCAGAGCCTGCGCGAGGCGGCGAGCGACCCGATGCTCTGGTTCCTCGTGGGCACGAGCGCCCTCTACTTCGCCCTGGGCGAGCACGTGAACGGCGGGGTGATGCTGCTGGCCCTCGTGCCGCTGCTGGGCATGGACGTCTTCCTGCACCACCGGACCCAGGCCTCCACCGAAGGCCTGCGCGGACGCCTGGCCGAGCGCGCCACGGTGTCGCGCGACGGCCAGGAATCGGAGGTGCCGGCGGAGGACGTGGTGCCGGGAGACCTCATGCGCGTGGAGGCGGGCAGCACGTTCCCCGCGGACGGTCTGGTCGTGCGGGGGCAGGGCCTGCAGGCCGAGGAGTCCTCTCTCACCGGCGAGTCGCTGCCCGTGCGCAAGCGGCCGTTGGGGCGCCTTCCGCCCGGCGCGGAGCCGGCGGTGGAGGCCGTGCATTGGGGGCTCGCGGGGACGCGGCTGCTCACCGGGACGGCCTGGGTGCGCGTCGTCTTCACCGGTCCGGAGACCCTGTACGGGAGCATCATCCGTTCGGCGGGGCAGGAGGCGCGGGCGCGCACGCCGCTCCAGCAAGCGGTGGCGCACCTGGTGGCGGTGCTGGTGGGCGTGGCGGCGGCGCTCTGCGCGGTGCTGGCGCTCGTCCGCCTGCGCCAGGGCTTCGGGTGGCTGGACGCGCTCTTGAGCGCGGCGACGCTCGGCGTGGCGGCGCTGCCCGAGGAGTTCCCGGTGGCCCTCACGTTCTTCCTGGGCGCGGGGGTGTACCGCCTGGCCCGGCGGCAGGCGCTGGTGCGGCAGGCCATCTCGGTCGAGAACATCGGCCGCGTGAGCTGTGTGTGCTCGGACAAGACGGGCACGCTGACCGAGGGGCTCCTGCGGGTGGCCCGGCTGTTGCCGGCGCCCGGGACCTCGCCGCGGGCGCTGCTGGAGACCGCGGTGCTGGCCTCGCGGGAGGAGGGGAGGGATCCGCTGGACGTGGCGCTGCTGGAGGCCGGAGCGCGGGACCTGCCGGAGCCGCCCGCTCCCACCCGCGAGGCCACCTTCCCGTTCACCGAGGAGCGTCAGCGTGAGACGGCGGTGGTGCGGCGGGGGCCCGGGACGCTGCTCGCCGCGGTGAAGGGCGCGCCCGAGCGGGTGCTGGGCCTGTGCGCATTGTCCGAGGACGCCCGGCGGGAGTGGGCGCTTCGCGTGGACGCGCTCGCGCGCGAGGGCCACAAGGTCATCGCGTGCGCGAGCCGGACGCTGGACGCGGCGCACTGGCACGGCGGCGAACCGGACCGGGGCTTCGACTTCGCGGGGCTCGTGGGGTGCGAGGACCCGGTGCGCCCGGGCGTGGAGGCGGCGGTGCGGGAGTGCCGCGACGCGGGGCTGCGCACGGTGATGGTGACGGGGGACCACCCGCGGACGGCGCTCGCGGTCGCCCGGCGGCTGGGGCTTGGGGGCGAACATCCGGTGGTGCTCACGGGAGAGGCCCTGGAGGCGCGGCTGGCCGACACGGGAGGGGCGCCGCCCGTGGACGTGGTGGCGCGCGCGCTGCCCGCCCAGAAGTACGCGCTGGTGAAGGCGCTCCGGAGACAGGGCGAGGTGGTGGCCGCCACGGGGGACGGGGTGAACGACGTGCCGGCGCTCCAGGCCGCGGACGTGGGCATCGCCATGGGGGAGCGGGGGACCCGGAGCGCTCGCGAGGCGTCCTCCATCGTGCTGCTCAACGACGACTTCGGCACGCTGGTGCGCGCCATCGCGGAGGGGCGTCAGCTCTTCTCCAACCTCCAGCGCTGCTTCCTCTACCTGCTGCTCATCCACATCCCCCTGGTGGGCACGGCGGCGCTGGTGCCGCTCTGGGGGAAGCCGCTCCTGTACCTGCCCATCCACATCGTGTGGCTGGAGCTCATCATCCACCCCACCGCGATGCTGGCCTTCCAGGCGGCCGCGAAGCCCGGGCGGCTCACCCCGCTGCGCGCGAGGCCCGCCGCGCGCTTCTTCTCCTGGCGGGAGTGGACCTTGCTCACGGCGGTGGGCGCGCTGATGGCGTGCGGGCTCGTCTGGGCCTACGCGCGGTGCCTGTCGGAGGGGCACGACGTCGAGCGCGCGCGGGCGGTGGCGATGGCCTCGCTCACGCTGGCGAGCGCCACCTTCGCGGCCGTGCTCACCCGGCTGCGGACCCGCACCGCGCGGTGGGTCTGCGCCCTGTCGCTGGGGCTCTCCGTGCTGCTCATCCAGGTGCCCGCGCTGGCCTCGCTCGTGGGGCTGCACCCGCCCGATGCTCGCGACTGGGGCCGGGTCCTCGTCGCCGTGGCCGTCGCGCTGGTGCCCCTGCTCGTCGCGGGGCCGCACGCGCGGGGCGGCCTGCTCCGGGGCCACCGGTGGCGAACCGGCCGGCGCATGACGTCCCCGGAGGCCTCATGACGAACCCGCCTCCCGTCACCCCGTCCGCGCCGCCCCGGTTCCCGAGGGGGAGCGCGGGGGGCGTCGCCGTGGCGAGCGCGTTCGCGGTCCTGTTGGGCGTGCTCGTGGTGGGCGGGTGGGCCCTGTCGCCCTCCACGGCCCCGGGCCGTCCGTCTCCCTGGGACGGATGGGGCCTGGTCTTCGCGGGAGGCGCGCTCTGGCTGCTCCACGCCCAGGGGGCGCGCGGCGCGCGGCGCGCGGTGGGGCGGGCGCTGGCGGCCGGGGTCGTGGTCATGGGCATCACGCAGCTCACCCGGGGCGCTCCGGGAGGCGGGCTGGGCCTGCTGCTCACGGGGCTGTCGCTCTGGACGTTGCACGCGCGCACGCGCCGCGGAGGGCCCCCCGCGCGGTGGCTGGCCGCCTGCGCCGCGCTGCTCGCGGTGTGGGGCCTCGTCGGAGGGCTGTACCAGGGGCACTGGTTCGGGTTGCCCCCCCTGAACACCGTGACGGGAGTCTCCAGGGCGCCGGGACTCCCCCTGTCGCTGGCCCTGCTGCTGCTGTCGGGAGGGCTGCTCTCGCTCCACCCTGACCGTGGGCTGACGGGCGTACTGCTGCGCGAGGACCTCGGGGGGCACTCGGCGCGGCGGCTGCTGCTCGCGGTCCTGCTGCTCGTGCCCGTGACGGGCGCCGTCCGGCTCCTGGGCGAGCGGCTGGGGCTCTACGGCACCACCGAGGGGGTCACGCTCTTCGTGCTCCTGACGATGGCGGCCTTCCTCGCCGTGGTCCTCTGGAACGCGAACGCCCTCTCCCGGCTGGATGCGAGCCGGCGGCGGGTGGAGCAGTCGCTGCGGCTGTCGGAGGCGCGCTTCGCGGGCATCGTCACCCACGCCGCGGACGCCATCATCTCCATCGACGCCGGGCAGCGCATCGTCCTGTTCAACGCGAGCGCCGAGCGCATCTTCGGCTACTCTGCGCAAGAGGCCCTGGGCCAGCCGCTGGACATCCTCCTCCCGGAGGACATCCGGGCCGCCCACATGGCGCACGTGCGGCACTTCGCGCAAGGCACGGCGACGTCCCGGCACATGGGCGAGCGGCTGCCCATCCTCGGCCGGCGCCGCGGCGGAGAGGCGTTTCCGGCGGAGGCCAGCATCATGAAGCTGGACGTGGAGGGCACGCTGCGGCTCACCGTCATCCTCCGGGACATCAGCGCGCGGCGGAAGGCGGAGGACCTGCTGCGCCTGAGCGAGGAGCGCTTCCGCGCCTCGTTCGAGGGCGCGCCCATTGGCATGGCGCTGGTGGGACTGGAGGGCCGCTTCCTCCACGTGAACGCGGCGCTCTGTCACCTGGTGGGCTACTCGCGGGACGAGATGCTCAGCCGGTCGTTCCAGGACCTCACCGCGCCGGAGGACCTGCCGCTGGACGAGGAGAACGCCGAGCGGATGCGCCGGGGAGAGATGTCCTCCTTCCAGCGGGAGAAGCACTACGTGCGCAAGGACGGCCGGCGCATCGCCGTCCTCGTGTGGAGCGCGGTGGTGCTCGACGCGCGGGGACGGCCGGTCCACTTCATCTCCCAGATGCAGGACATCACGGAGCGCCAGGAACTGGAGCAGGCCTGGCGCTTCCTGGCGGACGTGGGGCCGCGGCTCGCGGCGTCGCTGTCGTCCCGCACGACGCTCGCCACGGTGGCGGCGCTCGCCGTGCCGACGCTGGCGGACTGGTGCGTGGTGGCCTGCCTGGACGCGAACGGGCACATCCATCGGGTGGAGCACGCGGCCGCGGACGCGCGCACCGCGGAGCGGCTGCGGGCGCTGGACGCGGCGTATGGACCGGAGTCCCTCTTGCCAGCCCCCCTCGTCGCCTCCGTGCAGGACACGGGACGGCCGGTGCTGCTGCCGGAAGCGCCACCCGGAATGCTCGGCGCGGCCGCGGTGGACGCCGGGCACCCGGAGCCGCTGCCGCTCCGTTCGGCCCTCATCCTGCCGCTGTACAGCCGGGAGCGGAACCTGGGCGTCATCCTCCTCGCGACCTCCGGAGCCGGGCGCCGCTACGGAGCCCGGGAGCAGGCCCAGGCGGAGGAGCTCGCCCGTCGCGCCGCGCTCGCCATCGACAACGCCGGCCTGTACGAACGGGCCGAGCAGGCCATCCGCATGCGCGAGGACGTGCTGCGCATCGTGGCGCACGACCTGCGCACCCCGCTCAACGTCATCCAGTTGAGCGCGAGGATGCTGGAGAAGTACCTGCCTCCAGGTGACGGCGCCCGGCCGCGCCTGGAGACCCTCCAGAAGTCGGTCCAACGGGCGAACCGGCTCATCCAGGACCTGCTGGACGTGGCCCGGATGGAAGGTGGGAACCTGTCGGTGGAGCGCAAGCCGCTGGAGGTGGCGCCGCTCATCCAGGAGGCCCTGGAGCAGCACCGCGGGCTCGCGGAGGCAAGGTCGCTCCTGCTCCAGACCCACGTGCCGGAGGGAGTGCCCCGCGTCCTGGCGGATCCGGAGCGGCTGTCGCAGATCCTCTCCAACCTCCTGGGCAACGCGCTCAAGTTCACGCCCGAGGGAGGCCGCGTCCTCCTGCGCGTCCAGCCGGAGGCGGGCCAGGTCCGCTTCCTCGTGAGCGACACGGGCCCCGGCATCGCGGCGGAGGACCGGCCGCGCATCTTCGAGCGCTTCTGGCAGGCCGGACCGAAGCGCAAGGAGGGCGCGGGGCTGGGGCTCGCCATCGTGAAGGGGCTGGTGGAGGCCCACGGCGGCCAGGTCGGCGTGGACAGCGCTCCCTGCGCGGGCAGCACGTTCTTCTTCACGCTGCCGACGGCGGAGGGCGCCCAGGCGCACGCCGGGGCCTCCACCTGAGCGCGGCCTACCGGCGCAGGGCGGACTCCAGCAGGAGCCGCCGCTCCGCCGCCGCCACGACCGCCCGGGTCGCGCCGACGGCCCCTGGATCCACGGAGAGGGACGTGATGCCCGCGCGCACCAGGTGCTCCGCGAACGACGGGCGGTTCGACGGGGCCTGGCCGCAGAGGGACGAAGTGATGCCCGCCTCGCGGCTGGCCCGGATGATGCGGACGATGGCGTCCAGCACCGCCGCGTCCTCCTCGTCGAAGAGCTCCGCGCAAGACTCCGAGTCCCGGTCCACGCCCAGCATGAGCTGCGTGAGGTCGTTGGAGCCGATGGACACGCCGGTGATGCCCATCCGCGCGTACTCCGGGATGCGGTAGACGACGGAGGGCACCTCCGCCATCACCCAGCGCTCCAGCCCGCGGTGGTGCCCCAGCGGACTTGCGTCCACGGCCTCCAGGCACGCCTCCAGCTCCCACTTCGTCCTCACGAAGGGAATCATCAGGTGCAGGTTGGGCGTCTCGTCCCGCACGCGGGCCAGGACCTCCAACTCCAGCCGGAACACCTCGGGCTCGCGCAGGTAGCGGTAGCAGCCCCGGAAGCCAATCATCGGGTTGGCCTCGTCGGTCTCGAACTCGCCGCCTCCTTCCAGTCCCCGGAACTCATTCGTGCGGAAGTCCGTGGTGCGATACACCACCGGGCGGCCCCGGAAGGCGCGGGTGATGGTCAAGAGCGCCTGGGACATCCGCTCGACGAACTCGCGGCTCCGTCCCTGGGCGATGAGCTTGCGTGGGTGCACGCCGCCCAGGGCCTCGGTGAGCATGAACTCCGCCCTCAGCAACCCCACGCCGTCCACCGGGAGCGCCGCCGCCTCCCGGGCCTGTCCCGGCAGGGCCAGGTTCACGTAGAGCCGCGTGCCCAACGCCTCCGGCCCGGTGGCCTCCCGGGGCTGGGGACCCGCGTGGGGGGAGGGCGGCCCCACCACCGCCGCGGAGGGCGCTTCCCTGGCGCGGCCCTCGCGCACGGTGCCGGCGGCGCCATCCACGGTGACCTCCTCCCCATCGCGCAGGACCTTCGTGGCGCTGCGCGTGCCCACCACGCAGGGCTTGCGCAGCTCGCGGCTGACGATGGCCGCGTGGCACGTCATGCCGCCGCTGTCGGTGACGACCGCCGCCGCGCGCCGCAGCGTGGGCACCCAGTCCGGAGAGGTCATGGGCGCCACGAGGATTTCACCGGCCTCCAGCTTCGAGCCCTCCCGGGCGTCACGCAGCACCCGCACGCGGCCGACGGCCACGCCGGGAGACGCGCCCAGTCCGCGCACCCGCGCCCGGTCCGGGGCCGCGGCGGGCTCCGGAGCCTGCGGGGCCTCCGGTGCGGCGGCGGACACCGTCGTCACCGGCCGCGACTGGACCAGATAGAACCGGCCGTCCTGCTCCGCCCATTCGATGTCCTGGGGCGCGCCGTAGTGCCGCTCCACGCGCAGCCCCAGCCGCGCCAGCTCCAGCACCTCCACGTCCGTGAGCACCCGCGCGCGGGCCCGTTCCGGTGGGAGCTCCTCGCGCTTCTCGCGGCCCACGCCGTCGCGCACGAGCTGGAAGGACTTCAGGCCCACGCGCGTCTCCAGCAGGCGCGGCCCCTCGCGGTCCACGACGTAGGTGTCGGGCTCCACCTGTCCACCCACGACGACCTCTCCCAGGCCGAAGGCCCCCTCGATGACGAGGTGCCAGCGGTTTCCGGTGGAGGGATCCACGGTGAACATGACGCCCGAGCGCGTCGAGTCCACCATGGCCTGCACCACCACGGCGATCTCCGGGACTTCCGTGAGCCCCTGCGCCTTGCGGTAGGCCACCACGCGCGGGCCAAAGGCCGACGCCCAGCACGCGCGCACGCGGTCGAGGAGCGCGTCATCGCCCGCCACGTTGGTGAACGACTCGTGCATGCCCGCGAAGGAGGTGGTGGCGGTGTCCTCCGCGGTGGCGGACGAGCGCACCGCCACCGCGGAGCACTCCCACAGCCGGTGGTACGCCGCGAGGATGGAGGTGTCCAGCCAGTCGGGCAGGGGCGCCTCCAGCACGAGGCCGCGCAAGGACTCCGTGACCTCGGCGAGCGACCGCGGATCATCCGGATCCACGCGCTCCCACAGCTCGCGCAACCGGGCGCGCGCGGGCTGCATCGCCTGCTGGAAGGCGGCGGCGGTGATGACGAAGCCCGGGGGCACGGGCAGCCCGGCGCGGGTCAGCTCTCCCAGGTTGGCGCCCTTGCCTCCGGCCTGGGCCACGTCCTCCCGGGACAGGGCGTCGAACCAGAGGATGGATGGGGGCGGAGCCGGCCGGGCTTCTGGTGCCTGGGGAGAAAGCTCTGGGGGAAGGGACGGGTCCATGGTCTTGGGCTCCTCGCGCTCCTTCCAAGCTGAGGCTGGCGCCTTCCGGACGTACACCGTCAGGGGAGCAGGGACACCGCGAGCCTGCCCGCCGCGGCGCGCGGAGGACGCGCCCCGTGCTTATCCGGACCGGTATGGACGACTGGACCCAACGCTACGCGGACCGGGTGAGGACCGCCGGGGAGGCCCTGCGCGCCGTCCTGCCGGGAAGGCGCATCCTCATCGGTTCGGGCGCGGCCGAGCCGGTGACGCTGGTGCGGGCCCTGGTGGACGAGCGGGGCCCCTCCCTGGCGGACAACGAGGTGGTGCACCTGCTGACGCTGGGGCCCGCGCCCTACGTGGAGCCCGCGCAAGCCGGGCGCTTCCGCCACGTCGCCTTCTTCATCGGGCCCAACGTGCGGCAGGCCGTGCAGGAGGGGCGGGCGGACTTCATCCCGGTGTTCCTCTCCGAAGTCCCGGAGCTCATCCGGAGCCGGAAGATCCGCATCGACGTGGCGCTCATCCAGGTTGGTCCGCCGGACGCCCACGGCTACGTCAGCCTGGGCGTCTCCGTGGACATCGTGCGCGCCGCGGTGGACGGGGCCTCGCTCGTCATCGCGGAGGTCAACCCGAACATGCCGCGTACGCACGGGGACTCGTTCCTGGACGTGCGCCGCATCCACCACCTGGTGCCGGTGACGCTTCCGTTGTTGGAGGTCCATCCCGAGCCACCCGACGCGGTGTCCCGGAGCATCGGGGAGCACGTCGCCCGGCTCATCCCGGATGGCGCCACGTTGCAGTCGGGCATCGGGAGGATCCCGGACGCGGTCCTGGCGGCGCTGGTGGACCACCACGACCTGGGCATCCACACGGAGATGCTCTCCGACGGCGTCATGCACCTGGTGGAGGCGGGCGTCATCACCGGACGGAGGAAGACGGTGCTCGCGGGCAAGCTCGTCACGTCGTTCATCATGGGCAGCCAGCGGCTCTACGCCTGGGCGCATGACCACCCGGCCATCGAGATGCGGCCGAGCGACGACACCAACGACCCGGCGGTGGTGGCGCGCAACGCCCGGATGGTCGCCATCAACTCCGCCCTGGCGGTGGACCTCACCGGCCAGGTGGCGGCCGACACGCTGGGCGGGTGCTTCTACTCCGGCATCGGCGGGCAGGTGGACTTCATCCGGGGCGCGAGCCGAAGCCCTGGAGGCCGGGCCCTCATCGCGCTCCCCTCCACGGCGCAGGGCGGCACGGTGAGCCGCATCCAGCTGGCGCTGGAGCCCGGCACCGGCGTGGTGACGAGCCGGGGGGACGTCCACTCCGTCGTCACGGAGTACGGCGTCGCGGAGCTCTGGGGGAAGAGCATCCGTGAGCGCGCGCTCGCGCTCATCAACGTCGCCCACCCGGACTTCCGGGCGGAGCTGCTGGCCGCGGCCAAGGGACGCCGCTGGGTGCTGCCGGACCAGGTGGTCCCCCGCGCGCGCTACCCCTGGGCGGAGCAGCGGCTGGAGCACACGCTGTCGCACGAAGCGCTGGTCGTCCGCCCGGCCCGCATCACGGACGAGCGCGCCCTGCAGGACCTGCTGTACGGCCTGTCGCGCGAGAGCTGCTACCGGCGCTTCATGGGCTTCAAGAAGGAGTACCCGCACGAGGAGATCCAACGGCTGGTGGACCTGGACTTCGAGCACGACATGGCGCTGGTCGCGTGTCCGCCCGGCACGGAGGAGGTGGTGGGCATGGTGCAGTACAGCGTGGATCCCGCGACGCGCCTGGGGGACGTGGCCTTCCTGGTCCGGGACGACTGGCAGGGCCGGGGCGTGGGGACGGTGCTGATGCGGCGCATCCGCGAGGCCGCCATGGCCCGGGGCATTCCCGGCTTCCAGGCGGATGTCCTGGTGACGAACAGCTCCATGCTGGACGTCTTCCACGAAAGCGGCCTGCCCGTGCGCAGCCGCCGCGAGGACGGCATGTACCACCTGGAGCTGCTCTTCCCGGAGGCGCCCGCTCCGCCGGCCCCCGCGCCCGGGTGAGGGGCCGCGCGCCGCCTGCCCCTGTCCGGAGCTCTTGCGCGCTCCACTGCTGGCCCCAACGTTCCACGCAGAGAGAGGGGCGAGTCCTCGCGGGCAGCGGGGCATGCGAAGGCCCCTGGGGGGACGTCATGGCCATCGTCGTCGGCACGGATTTCTCCGACCATGCCCGGGAGGCCGTCCGCGTCGCGGCCGCCATCGCGGAGCGGACGGGCACGCCGCTGGTGCTCGTGCACGCCGCGGAGCCCGGCATGCTCCGGCGCGACTGGCCGGCCGAGCGCGGCAGCACCATCACCGAGCTGGAGAAGCGGCTCGCCGCCGAGGCGGACAGGTTGAGCCATCCGGGCCTGTCCGTGGAGCCCCAGGTGCTGCTGGGCATGCCGGACGAGGCACTGGTCGAGCACGCCGCGAAGATCCACGCGCGGATGATCATCACGGCGGCCCTGGGCTGGCGGTCGGAGAAGCGCTGGCGGCTGGGCGGCATCCCGGCGCGCATCGCGCAGCTGTCGCGCTGCCCCTTCCTGATGGTCCGTCTGTCCGAGCCATTCCTGGACTGGTGCCAGGCAAAGCGCCCGCTGCGGGTCGCCGTGGGCGATGACTTCTCGGACAGCGCGGAGGTCGCGCTGCGCTGGCTTCCGGAGCTGCGCCGGGTGGGGCCGGTCGACCTGACGGTCGCCCACGTCTACAGCACGGCCACGGAGTACGGACGGCTGGGGTTGTACCGCGTGAACCCGGAGCCCGAGGGCATCGAGGTCATCCTCGAGCGGGAGCTGCGCGAGCGCCTGTCGCGCATCGGTGAGCCGCGCGCGGAGGTCCGGATGTCCTCGGACCACGGGAACGCGGCGGAGCCGCTCGCCAGGCTCGCGGAGGCGGCGCGGGCGGACCTCCTCCTCCTGGGCAGCCACCAGCGGCGGGGGCTGCGGCGCGTGCGGCACGGCTCGGTGTCGCTCTCCTCCCTCCAGCTCGCGCCGGTGGCGGCGGTCGCCTGCGTCCCGTCCTGTTCGGCGCGAGAGGCGGAAGCGCCCGTGGGCATCCCGTCCATCCAGCGCGTCCTCGTCTCCACGGACTTCTCGCCGCTGGCGAACCGGGCCATCCCCCACGCCCTGTCGCTCCTGCCCCGGGGCGGAGAGCTCATCCTGGCGTATGTCCTCGAGTCGCCGGTCCCCATCGTCTACGCGGACTTCTGGCCCGCGGTGGCCCTGAGCGGGAACGATGACGACGCGCCCGAGCTGCGGCGCCAGCTGGAGGCGCTGGTCCCCGGTGACGCGGCCGGCCGGGGCATCACCGTCCGGGTGGAGCTGCTGTCCGGGGTCCACGCCGCGCAGGTGCTCTGCCAGGCGGCGGAGCGGTATGGGGCGGACATCTTCTGCATCAGCTCGCATGGGCGCACGGGCGTGCGCCGCGCGGTGCTCGGCTCCGTGGCCCAGGAGGTGGTGGCCCGCAGCCGGCGGCCCGTGCTGGTGGTCAAGCATCCCGCGCCGCAGTGAGGGGGACGCCATGCTCAAGCCCTTCGAGGTCCACGTGCGGGCCAGCTCGCTGGAGTGCTTCCGGCCCGGGCTCACGGCGGAGGAGTGGGAGTTGTTCCACTCCCACGCGGAGCAGGCCCGGGACCGCATGGAGGGCCGCACGTTCTGGAACGTGAACTCCACGGCCCGGGGCGGCGGGGTGGCGGAGATGCTGCCCGGGTTGCTCGCCTATGGGCGAGGAGCGGGCGTGGACACGCGGTGGATGGTGATGCAGGGCACCCCCGGCTTCTTCCACATCACCAGGCGGCTGCACGACGCGCTGCACGGCTCCCGGGGAGATGGCTCTCCGCTGGGGGCCGCCGAGCGCGCCTGCTACGAGGAGGTGCTCCGGGACAACGCGGAGGAGCTGCTCGTCCTCATCCGCCCGGGCGACGTGGTCCTGCTGCACGACCCGCAGACCGCGGGACTGGCGCCGGCGCTCGCCGCGGCGGGGGCCCGGGTGGTGTGGCGCTGCCACATCGGGAGTGACGTGCCCAACGACGAGGTGGAGCGGGCGTGGGCCTTCCTCGCGCCGGGGCTGGCCGCCGCGCGGCTCGCGGTCTTCTCCCGGGCCGCCTATGTGCCGCCGCTGCTGGCGGACCGGGCGGTCGTCATCCAGCCCTCCATCGACATCTTCGCGGTGAAGAACCAGCCCCTCGCACCGGACGTCGCGAACGCCATCCTGGAGGACATCGGGCTGGTGGGCCGCTCGCCGGGCCTCCCCGCGCCCGTCTTCACCCGGATGGACGGGGTGCCGACCCGGGTGTCGCGCGGGGCGGACATCGTGAGGTTGGGCTCCGCGCCCGCGCTGGACGTGCCGCTGGTGGTGCAGGTGTCGCGGTGGGATCCGCTGAAGGACCCGGTGGGCGTGCTGCGGGGCTTCGCGCTGCTCATGAAGCAGTCGCCCGGCCTGCGCGCGGAGCTGGTCCTGGCCGGGCCTTCGGTGACGTCCGTGGCGGATGATCCGGATGCGGCGGCCACGTTCGAGTCCGTCGTCGCGGCGTGGCGCGAGCAGCCGCACTTCCTGCGCCAGCGCGTCCACCTGGCCTGCCTGCCCATGGTGGACCCGGAGGAGAACGCCGCCATCGTCAACGCGCTCCAGCGGCATGCGGCCGTGCTGGTGCAGAAGAGCCTGAAGGAGGGCTTCGGGCTCACCGTCACGGAGGCCATGTGGAAGTCCCGTCCCGTGGTGGCGAGCGCGGTGGGTGGCATCCAGGACCAGCTGCATCACGAGGTGGAGGGACTGCTCGTGCGCGACCCCGCCAGCCTGCCGGAGTTCGCCGCCGCGGTGCGGAGGCTCCTGGAGGATCCGCGACTGTCGGCCCGCCTGGGCACCCAGGCCCACGAGCAGGTGCGCGCCCGCTTCACCGCCGTCCGCCACCTCTCCGACTTCGCGTCCCTGCTGCGGAGGCTGGACATCCGTCCGGAGGCCCGGTGAGTGCGTCCGCGTCCGCGGTCAGGTGGCGCTCACGCTCCGGCCCGTCTCCCGCCGCCGCGAGCGCAGCCACTTCTCCAGGCCCACCACGGGCAGCACGCAGGCGCCCACCAGCACCGACCGCGCGATGTCCCCCAGGGACAGCGGCGCGGAGCCGAAGAGGCGCTGGAAGAAGGGCACGTACATGAACGCGGCCTGGAGCAGCACCAGCGCGGCGATGCCCACGAACACGGTGGGGTTGCTCGCGAAGCCCACCTCGCGCGTGGAGCCCGTCAACGTGCGGCACAGCCACAGGTAGAAGATTTGAAAGCTGACCACGGTGTTGACGGCCATGGTGCGCGCCTCGGCCAGGGCCCAGGCATTGGGGACGCCGTGGGTGCCGCCCTGGCGCGTGAACTCCCAGAGGAACAGGCCGATGGCGCCCGCCGTCATCAGCAGCGCGACGAGCCCGGTGCGCATCACGACGAAGTGGCTCAGGACGGGCGTGTCCGGCGAGCGGGGCGGACGGCGCATGACGTGGCGCTCCTTCGCCTCGAAGGCCAGGGGCAGCGCCAGGGTGACGGTGGCCACCAGGTTGATCCACAACAGCTGCGTGGGGCGCATGGCCAGCAGCGGTTCGAGCACGCCGCCGGACTCCTGTAAGGGGAAGAACGTCACGCCCAGCATGAGGATGAGGGCCAGCCCCAGGTTGGTGGGCAGCACGAAGGCGAGCGACTTGACCAGGTTGTCGTAGACGCGGCGGCCCTCCTCGACGGCGGCGACGATGGTGGCGAAGTTGTCGTCCGTCAGCACCAGGTCCGCGGCCTCGCGGGACACGGCCGTGCCGGTGATGCCCATGGCCACGCCGATGTCCGCCTGCTTGAGCGCGGGCGCGTCGTTGACGCCGTCGCCCGTCATCGCCACCACGTGGCGCTGCGCCTGGAGCGCGCGCACCAGCCGCAGCTTGTGTTCGGGGGCCAGGCGCGCGAACACGTGCGTGTCCTTCACCGCCAGGGCCAGCTCCGCGTCGCTCATGCCGGACAGGCGCGCGCCGGTGAGGGCCGGATGCCCCGGAGCGTGGAGGCCCAGTTGAAGGCCAATGGCCTCCGCCGTGCCCGGATGGTCCCCGGTCATCATCTTCACGCGGATGCCGGCGGCGTGGCAGGCCCGCACGGAGGCCACGGCCTCCTCGCGGGGCGGGTCGATCATCCCCTGCAGGCCCAGCAGCGCGAAGCCGTCCTCCACGTCCTGGGGCCGCAGCGCGTCCGCGCGGGACATGTGCTTGCGCGCGAAGGCGAGCACGCGCAGCCCCTGCCTCGCCATGCGCTCCACCTCCGCCAGCACGGCGTCCCGGTCCGTCTCCGGTCCGCAGCGGCGCAGCACGACTTCCGGGGCGCCTTTCATGAAGAGCTCGGCGTGCTCCGGGCCGCCCGCGTGGAGCGCGGCCATGAACTGGTGCTCGGATTCGAAGGGGATGGCGTCCAGGCGGGGATGCCGCTCGCGCAGCTCCGTCACGCCCAGGCCCGCCTTCTTCGCGGCGAAGAGCAGCGCGCCCTCCGTGGGGTCGCCCGTCATGCCCCAGCGTCCCTCCCGGGGCTGGAGGTCGGCCTCGTTGCAGAGCACGCCCGCGACGAGCAGCGCGCGCACGTCGTCGGGCGGCACGTCCAGGGGGCGCCCCGCGCGAAGCAGATCTCCCAGGGGGGAGTGACCCACGCCGGTGAGCACGTAGTGCCCGCGCCAGGTCCACAGCGCCTGCACGGTCATCTCGTTGCGGGTGAGGGTGCCGGTCTTGTCGGTGCAGATGACGGTGGTGCTGCCCAGGGTCTCCACGGCGGGCAGCTTGCGGATGACGGCGCGGCGGGACGCCATGCGCTGCACGCCAATGGCCAGGGCGATGGTGACGATGGCGGGCAGGCCCTCCGGGATGGCGGCCACGGCCAGGGTGATGGCCACCAGCACCGCGTCGCTGAAGGCATACCCACGGAACATGCCCACCCCGAGCAGCACGGCGGACAGCACGACGATGCCCGCGCTGATGACGCGGCCCAGCCGGGCCAGCTCCCGCGTGAGCGGCGTGCTCAGGTCCGCGGCCTGATCCATCAGGTGGGAGATGCGACCCAGCTCCGTGGCGCTGCCCGTGGCGACGACGACGGCGGTGGACGTGCCGGACGTCACCAGCGTGCCGCCGAAGGCAAGGCTTGCCCGGTCCCCCAGCTCCGCGTCCTCGGACACGGCGGTGACGTGCTTGCTCGACGGGACGGACTCGCCGGTGAGCGCGGCCTCCTCCACCTGGAAGTTGCGCGAGCGCAAGAGGCGCAGGTCCGCGGGCACGCGGTCCCCCGACGCGAGCTGCACGACGTCACCGGGGACGAGCTCCGCCGCGGGCCGCGCCAGCAGGTGTCCGTCGCGCAGCACCTGCGCGGTCTCCGGCACCATGTGGTTCAGCGCCTCGATGGCCCGGCCCGCGCGGTACTCCTGCACGAAGCCGATGAGGGTGTTGAGGACCACGACGGCGGCGACGACGAGCCCGTCGGTCACCTTGCCCAGCAGGATGGCCAGGCCCGCGGACGCGATGAGGACCCAGATGAGCGGGTTGTCGATCTGCCGCCACAGGAGCTTCCACGCGCTGTCTGGCCGCGAGCGCTCCAGCACGTTGGGGCCCTGGCGCGCGAGCCGTTCCCGGGCCGCTTCCTCCGTCAGCCCCTGGGGCGCGCTGGAGAGCCGCTCCAGCACGGCCTCCGGGAGGAGCGCATGCCAGGGGACGGAAGGCGCGTCGTGGGCGCGGAGGCCTGCCTGCTTCCTGGGATGTGACGGCTCCTGCATGGCGTGCCTCCCATCAGGGAAGCTGGCCACGGGCAGGGCCGCCCGTCAGCGGGAGGCGGGCAGTGGGGCGGTGGTGTCGCGCGCTGCCCGTCATGTGGCCGCGTCCCGGGGCGCGCGGGCCCCGGGGCGCTCCCAGGCGCGGATCGTCTGGACCTGGACGGCGCCGCTACTTGCTGTCGAGGACGAAGACGCCGTCCCAGTCCTCGGGAGGGGGCGCCGCGAGCAGGGCCTCGCACCTCGCGGCGAACCGTCCCGAAGGCACGTCCTCCGGCGAGGCGAGGAACGCGGCTCGGGCCTCGGCGAAGCGGCGGGCACGGTAGAGCGCGAGCCCCTCGGCGAAGCGCTCGAGGTGCGGTGGCGGCGGCGTGCCCGCCGGGCCCACCAGCTCGAAGACGCGGACCGGCCGCTGCTTGCCCTTGACGCGCAGCAGGTCCAGCTCTCGCGCCAGCACCACGCCCCGGGCGGCGGCGAGGGTCTCCTCGGCCACCAGCGTGCGGGTGCCGTAGACCTTGGCCGCGCCCTCCAGGCGCGAGGCCAGGTTCACCGTGTCGCCGATGACGGTGTAATCCTGGGCCGCGCTGGAGCCGATGTTGCCGGCCACGCCCTGCCCGGTGTTGATGCCGATGCGGCAGTCCAGCCGGGGCAGCCCTCGCGCCACGAACCCGGGGGCGAGCCGCTCCACCACCGCCACCAGCTCCAGCGCGGTGAGGCACGCGCGCGCCGCGTGGTCCTCCAACGGCAGCGGCGCGTTCCAGAAGCACATGATGGCGTCGCCGATGAACTTGTCGAGCGTCGCGCCGTGCTTCGTCAGCACGCCGGTGGCCTGCTCGAAGTAGGTGTTGAGGACGGCGACGAGGTCCTCCGGGCTCATCTGCTCACCCATGGAGGTGAAGCCCACCAGGTCGCTGAAGAGCACGGTGAGCATCTTCCGCTCGCCGCCCGGCGCGGCCTTCTCCGGGTGCTTGAGCAGCTCGTCCACCACCTGGGGCGCGAGGTAGCGCTTGAAGAGGCCCTTGATCTGGTCCCGCTGCCGCAGGCCGCTGACCATCTCGTTGAAGGACTGCGCCACCCGGCCCACCTCGTCCGAGCCGCGCACGGGCACCTCGACGGTGAGGTCCCCCAGTCGCACGCGGCCGGCCGCGGCCTCCAACTGCACCAGCGGTGAGGCCATGCTCCGCGCCATGAAGACGGCCGCCGCCAGCGCGAGCAGCGCCACGCCCACGGCGGTGGGGATGAGCCAGCGCTGGAAGCGCTGGAGGATGGGGTTGATCTCCGCGTCGAAGTCGCGCAGCACGAACACCTGGCCGATGCGGCTCCCATCCACGCCGCTCAGCTCCCCCCCGCGCACGAGGTAGTGCGTGCCTTCGATGGACACGTCGTGGGCCTGCCCGGACCGCACGCCGTCGCCGTCGAGGAGCGAGCCCACGGGGAGCTGCGAGGCCAGGGCCCCGTCCTCCGTGCGCACGACGAAGCGGGCGCGGGTGTCCCCCAGGTGGGGCCCGGTGGCCCGGGGCGCCAGGGGCTCCTCCAGCAGCACGTCCCGCACCCACTGGCCGGACAGCACCACGCCCACCTTGTCCCGCCGCGAGCCGTAGGCGGGCTGCGCATGGACGAGCAGGAGGTCCCCCTCCCGGAGCGCCTCGGGAGGAACGAAGACGAAGGGCAGGGCGCGCAGCTGCGCGGGAGACCAGAGCGCGGAGGCGGGGCCGCGCTGGAGCGACGCGGCGAGCAGGGGGAGGTCGACCGGGCCGTCCCCCAGCTGCTCCGGCGCGGCGCGCGAGTAGACGAGCCGGCCGCTGGCGTTGAAGAAGGCCCAGGGCAGCGGGCCGTCGCGGCTCCAGCCGAAGGCCTCGGTGTCCGCCGAGTCGATGACCTCGCGGGCGCTGAGGATGCCGTCCGTCTCAGAGCTCGCGTCGCCCAGCCCCGCGTCGGCGTCGACGGAGTTCACCGACAGCGACATCTCCTTGAAGGAGCGGTCCAGCGTGCGCGCCTCGGCCACGTCGCGGATGCGCTCCTGGCTGGCGCGGGCGAGCTGCTTGAAGGCCTCCAGCGTCCGCTCCAGGTCACTGGCGATCTTCTCCTTCGCCGCCGCCTCCACGGCGAGGTTGGTGAGCAGCAGCGCGGTGACGAGCGCCGCGCCCGCGAGCGCCATGAAGGCGAGGATGAGCTTCTGGGTGAGCGTCACGGCGGCAACTCAGCGGTCTGGCCCGGTGTAGTCGGGCCGGGGGGTGTACTTCTTGCCGCGCTTGTCCAGGTGGGTGTCGTCGGGGCGCGTCTCCACGAGCGTCAGCGTGGCCGTGCTGGCGCGGCCCGCCTCCACGACGACCTCCGTGCGGGCGATGTCGCTCTGCTGGTCCCGCCGGTGCACCGCGAAGAGGGGGTATCTCCCGGGGGGCACGCCGCGCAGCACGAAGCGCCCGTCCCCGTCCGTCACCGCGAAGGCGCGGTTGGGGACCACCACCAGCGTGGCCACCATCTGCTCGTGGATGTCGCAGTAGACGTCGATGATGCCCGTCTTCTTGAACGTCTCCACGTACTTCTCGCCGGGCCGGTTCTTGCCCGCGTCGAACTTTCGGGCCACCGAGCGCGAGAAGACGTTGTGCAGCACCACGTCCTTGTTCAGGAACTCCACCTTCTGTCCGGCGACGATGGGCAGCACGCCTGGGCTGAACGCCTTGTTGGCCTGGCTCATCAGGGCCACCTCCGCGGGAGGCTCCTCCGTGTAGCCGGTGAGGTAGACGACGACGCCGGAGCGGTCCTCCTTCGGGCGGGGCTCGCCGTCCGCGCCGATGACGGAGATGCGCACCTCGCCCTGGACGCTGCCCGGCTCCGCCGACGCGAGCGGCGCGGCCAGCAGGAGCGCCAGCAGCAGGGACTTCAGAGAGCGACTGCCCATATGAGCCTCGGCATGAAGCGGGGGGTTTCGGAGGCCACGGCCGTCAGGCCGACCAGGGTGCCGGCGGTCACCCACATCCGGCCGAACGTCCACGCCAGGCTCGGCCCGACGAAGAGGTGCGGGGCCTGGCCGGAGTCCTTCACGTTGAACTCTCCGAAGGACTCGAGCGACAGCCGCAGCTCGTCCTCGATGACGGGGTAGGACACGCCGGCGGAGTAGGCCCCGAGGAGGCGGGCCGGCCCCTCGTCGCCGCGCAGCGCGGGGATGCCCACCTGCGCGCCCAGGTCGACCGTCGCCCGGAGGCCGCTCTCCCACTGGTAGGAGCCGACGAGGTCCACGTCCACGCGCGAGGGGCCCGTCGTGTGGATGGCCTGGTGCCACACCGCGCGCACGAGCGGCTGGAAGGCGCGGTCGTCCCCCCGGGGGAAGAGCCGGTAGCGGAAGTCCGCCTCGAAGGACTCGAGCTGGGTGACGCCCCGTTGGGCGCGCACCTGGAAGGGGATCGCGAGCTCCAGGTGCTGGCTCAGCCCGAGCACGGGCCCCCACCATATCCAGTACACCGAGGACCGCTCGGGCTCGGCGGGAGCGCGGCCGCGGACCCACAGCCACTGCTCGAGCTCGACGTCGCCCTTGGGGACGATTTCGGTATCAAAGGTCCAGATGTAGGGGCGGCGTCCCGCCTGCGCGGGAGCGGCCCACGTCAGCCCCATGATGCATGCCACCGCGGTCACCCAGCGGGCTGTGCGCATTCGGCCTCCCCACCCCCGCCGCGGGGATGTCCATGGGGTTGACTATCGCACAGTCTGGAGGGCGGGCGGCCCGTGGCTCATCCCATCCTCAACCGGTGTCCGTGACGCGCTCGAACGACACACCCAGGTTCCCGACGCTTTCGAGGGCGTTCTTGACGTCCTCCGAGACGATGAACGCGACCTTGAACTTCTTCAGCCGGAAGACATGGGCGCCCTCGGTCTTCGCAGGGTCGATTCGCAGTCCGTAGATCCACCGGTACTCCCCCGGGTAGTCAGGAGAGGGGGCGTCCTCGTCGTAGTGCTGCACCTCCCGGCACCGTGCCTCGTCGATGCAATCAACCGTCTTGGTGGCATTGACGACGAAGAACGGGTCGGCCTCTCCCTCTATCGATACCGGAAGAAGTTGGACGTCGCCGGGAGCCAGTGTCCTGAAGACATTCGCGACAAGCTCACTGGCAATGGGCGTTTCTTCAATCGAAGAGAATACAAAGTCTCGCTTGGTGCCAGGATGTGCGACCTGTGCCTTGAGGGGGGCAGGGTCGGGGAGGCTGCGACCATCTACAAACATCCAGGGTTCGTCAAAAGCCTCGCCTGAATACCGTGTCGGCGTATCAAGCAGCCAATGCGGTACATTTCCAAGCTCCACCGAGTAAAAATGGCGCTCCATCTCACCTCTCTCCCTTCACAATGAAACTCCGCATATCGGAGCCCTGCGTCAGAAGCTCATTGGCTATCTTCGCAAGTTCCTCCATCAAACTGGCCCGGCAGGTCTCCGTCGTTCGGCAGCGCGCAACAGAACGATCAAGGCGCCGAAGCACCGCTCGGTGATACAGTTCGGGGTGAGGCCCCTCGTGCCCCTTGAGCCGCACTTTGTTCGAGGCATCTTCGAGCGTCATTCCGGCCTTCTTGAAGACCTCCTCGCACCTTGGCGTCCAGGGACCGCCAGTAGCATCGGAGATGTGGTTCTTGTTCGTACAGATGTGATGAACAGGCCCCTTCTCGTCACCGGGAAACCGCCCCTCTCCGTACATCGCCAGTGCCGCCGCAGCTCCCGGAGCCAGCGCCACGTTGAGCACACCGGCAGCAGGCAACGAGATGGAGCCCACCCCTCCGTTCAAAGCAGCCGCGAGCCCGAATCCACCTTCTGCCTGCGCGCGAAGTGCGGCCTGGGAGAAGCCCAGGGAGCCTGGGCCCCTGGGCCGCCATCGCGTTCTTTCCACCCAAGGCCGCTGTGACGAGCAGCACCAGGACACGCGTTCCGTTGGTCCCGAGCACCTTGCCGAAGCGATGTCCGATGTCCTGCAACTCGATGACGCTCGTTGCTGTCTCCGCTTCGTCCCACAGGTGCACGAAGCCCCGGCCCATCTCCCAGACCGGCACGATGCCCAGGTAGGCCACCATCGCCGCCGTCAACGCGACCGCGATGACCTTGGTGACGGGCTCGGGCAGCGCCATCGTGAGGAGCACGGTCAGGGCGGCCGAGGTCACCAGGGCCTTGAGCGCCACCGGATTCAGCACCTTGCCGACCTCGACCTCGACGCTCTCCCACACCGTGTCGAGCGCGAACGAGAGCGCCATCATCGTCCGGTCCTTGCGCGAGAACGTCAGCCCCGTCCCGCCCACCAGGGTCAAGCAGTCGTCCCCGTCAGGGCAGATGCGCGCGTACAGCGATTCAGGTGAGCTGACCGAGCCAGCGTCCGCGAGTCCCTTTGCAGACGCGAGCAGGGCCCTGGACCGCACCCACCCTCGCTGGTCGGCCGCATCCGTCTCGCGGAAGGCAACGTCCATTCGCATGTCCAGGAGGAGCTGCGTGAGGGCCGCCTTGAACTCGGCCTCACCCACCTGGACCGGATCCACATCCAGGGACTCGTGAACCACCTGCCTGCCGTCTCCAACATCCACGTGGACAACACGAGTGGTCGCACACCCTCCCACGAGGAACAATAACGCGACAGCTCCCACCCATTGCCAGTGGCTCTGCATGTGTGTGATTGCCATACGAACTGATCAGCGGGCCGGGGACGAGGGCGTCCCGGGCGGCGGATCGACGCGCTGGCAGGAGCTGAGCACCGGCTCCGAGGGCGCCTCTCCGGTGAGCCGCTGCTTCAGCCAGGCCAGGGTGCCGGGAATGTCATCCCCCAGCACGCCGAAGTGATCCGCCACCGGGCACCCGACGTACTCCACCTGGGCCCCTTTGCTGATGAGCCCCGTGCTCACGAGCGCGGTCTGGGCGGGGTTGACGCGCTCGTCCTGTCCACCCTGGACGAGCCGCACGGGCGTGGTGACGGTCAGCGCGCCCGGCTCCATCGCGCGGAGCTGGGCGTTCAGCTTCAACACGGGCGCGGTCAACTTGAGCACCTTCCCCGCCGGAACGAAGCCGCCCCAGGAGCCTGCTTCGCTCAGCTCCGTACGGCACTGCGTGTCGACGTACGCGTACAACCGCTGGGCTTCAGCCTGGAGGATGTTCTCCGGCGTCAGCTCGGAGGGGTTGCCCGCGATGGCGCCCGTCAGGAACAGGGGCATGAACGCGGCGTTCGGGCCCGCGGACGTCTGGGCAGTGCCCGCGTAGAACAGCGCCTCCATGGCGGAAGCCGGCGCATAGGCCAGCACCCCCACCAGCTCCAGGCCGTCATCCTTCAGCCGCTCGGGCGCCCTCGCTGCGGCGAACAGCGCGGCCTGTCCGCCCTGCGAGTGCCCCACGATGGCGAACTTCTTCGACAGCTTCTTTCCATGCAGCGCATGCGCGGCGCGCACGATGTCCAGCACGCCGTAGGCCTGGGAGTTGCCCAGCAGGTACGGGTGCCGCCCCGGCGTCCCCAGTCCCTCGTAGTCCGACATGACGACGGCCCAGCCCTGCCTCAGGAACTGGTTGAGCAGCCGGTGCGGGGCCTGGTTGTACCAATGCGCGGACGCGCCCAGCTCGTCCCGCGACGGCGCGCACTTGTCCGCGATGCCCAGGGTCCCGTGCGCCCACGTCACGACGGGCCAGCCCTCCGTGGGGGCCTCTCCCTCCGGCACCGCGACGATGCCCGACACGGCGATGGGGGCCTCGCCCGGTCCTCCGCTGTTCGACAGGTAGAGCACGCGCTCGTTCAGCGTCGTGCCCTCCAGCGCGGCCAGCCCCGTGAGCGGTTCGTGGCCGAGCACGAACCCGGGCGCCTCGTTCGGAAGCGGGGAGGGGGGCCGGTAGAACTCGCGCACGTCCCAGTCGACGTCCTTCACCTGGGACGACGTCGAAGGCGCCCGGTGGGCACAAGCAGAGGGGAGAACGGCGAGTGCGGTCAGCGCCCACAGCGACCGGTGCAAGGCGGACATCAGGACTCCTGGGAAATATGGAATCCAAAGATTCCATGAAATTCCACCTGTGCGCCAGGACACCTCCAGGTGCGACTTCCGCCTGCCTCCAGTGAGGCAATCTCCCTTTGAAATTCAGGGCGCCTTCCCGTAGTTTCCCCCGCGACTTCGAGGAGCGTTGCGAGGCCTTTCCGGCCCCAGGCTCGAAGCCGACTGACCCAACGGCGCTCACCTGAACGCGTTTCTTGCGAGGGTGAGGCGGCCTTTCTTTCCAGGGCCCAAGCCTCTCCCTTGCCGGCAGGCGCGCCACCTGGATCCGGAGCCACACATGACCGCGGTTACCCAGAAGCAGAATCAGGACTACGCCATCGCCGACCTCAAGCTCGCCAGCTGGGGCCGCAAGGAGATCCGCATCGCCGAGAGCGAGATGCCCGCGCTCATGGCGATCCGCGAGGAGTACGCGAAGCAGCAGCCGCTCAAGGGCGCTCGCGTCACGGGCTCGCTGCACATGACCATCCAGACGGCCGTGCTGGTGGAGACCCTCCAGGCGCTGGGCGCGCAGGTGCGCTGGGCCTCGTGCAACATCTTCTCCACGCAGGACCACGCCGCCGCCGCGCTGGTGGAGGCCGGCACCCCGGTGTTCGCCCACAAGGGCGAGTCCCTGAAGGAGTACTGGGACTTCACCCACCGCATCTTCGAGTTCGGCCCCTCCGGCAGCGACCACGAGGGTCCGAACATGATCCTCGACGACGGCGGTGACGCCACGCTGCTCATGCACCTGGGCAAGCGCGCGGAGAAGGACCTGTCCGTCATCGCCAACCCCGAGAGCGAGGAGGAGCGCGAGCTGTACGCCTCCATCAAGGCCAAGCTCGCCGAGGACGCGACCTGGTACTCGCGCAAGAGCGCCAAGATCATGGGCGTCACGGAGGAGACGACCACGGGCGTGCACCGCCTCCAGGAGATGTCCGCCAAGGGCACGCTCCTGTTCCGCGCCATCAACGTCAACGACAGCGTGACGAAGAGCAAGTTCGACAACCTCTACGGCTGCCGTGAGTCCCTGGTGGACGGCATCAAGCGCGCCACGGACGTGATGGTGGCCGGGAAGATCGCCGTCGTCGCGGGCTACGGCGACGTGGGCAAGGGCTCCGCGCAGGCCCTGCGCGCGCTGTCCGCCCAGGTGTGGGTGACGGAGATCGACCCCATCTGCGCGCTCCAGGCCGCGATGGAGGGCTACCGCGTCGTGACCATGGATTACGCCGCGGACAAGGCGGACATCTTCGTCACCGCCACGGGCAACAAGTCCGTCATCACCCATGCGCACATGGCCAAGATGAAGGACCAGGCCATCGTCTGCAACATCGGCCACTTCGACAATGAAATCGAGGTCGCCTCCCTGGAGCAGTACAAGTGGGAGGAGATCAAGCCCCAGGTCGACCACGTCATCTTCCCGGACAACAAGCGCATCATCCTGCTGGCCAAGGGCCGTCTGGTGAACCTGGGCTGCGGCACCGGTCACCCCAGCTACGTGATGTCCAGCTCCTTCGCGAACCAGACCATCGCGCAGATTGAGCTCTACTCGCACAGCGACAAGTACCAGGTGGGCAAGGTGTACGTGCTGCCCAAGCACCTGGACGAGAAGGTCGCCCGGCTCCAGCTCAAGAAGCTCAACGCCCAGCTCACCGAGCTCACCCCCGAGCAGGCGAACTACATCGGCGTGCAGAAGAGCGGCCCGTACAAGCAGGACACCTACCGCTACTAATCGCGTCCTGACGTGACACACCCGGGGCACCGTGGGCTTTCAAGCGCCCGCGGTGCCCTTCGTGTTTCAGAACAGCCGGTTGAGGCCGTTGAGCGCCGCCACGCGGTAGGCCTCCGCCATGGTGGGGTAGTTGAAGGTGGTGTTGATGAAGTAGTCGATGCCGTTGCCCGGCCAGTCCTGCGCCATGATGGCCTGGCCGATGTGGATGATTTCGGAGGCGTTGTCCCCGAAGCAGTGGATGCCGAGAATCTCTCGCGTCTCCCGGTGGAACAGCAGCTTCAGCATGCCCACGGTGCGGCCCGTGATCTGCGCGCGCGCCAGGCTCTTGAAGAACGCATGGCCGACTTCGTAGGGGATGCCCGCCTGGGTGAGCTCGCGTTCGGTGCGGCCCAGGCTGCTGATTTCGGGGCTGGTGTAGATGCCGGTGGGGATGTCCTTCACCAGCTTGTGCTCCGCCCGCCCCTCCACGATGTGCGTGGCGGCGAAGCGGCCCTGGTCATAGGACGCGCTCGCCAGCGACGGGGCGCCCACCACGTCACCCACCGCGTAGATGTGGGGCACGGACGTCTGGTAGCCGTCGTTGACCTGGATGCACCCGCGCGCATCCACCGCGATGCCCAGCGCCTCCAGCCCCAGGTCCTGGCTGTTGCCGGAGCGGCCGTTGGCCCAGAGGAAGACATCCGCCTTCAGCCGCTTGCCGCTCTTGAGCTGGAGCACCACGCTGTCGTCGTGCGGCTCCACGGAGACCATCTCCTCCTGGTGGCGGATGAGCACGCCCTGTTCGCGCAGGTGGTAGGAGAGGGCGTCCGAGATTTCGTCGTCCAGGAAGGACAGCAGCCGGTCGCGCGTGTTCACCAGGTCCACCTTCACGCCGAGCATCCGGAACATGGAGGCGTACTCGCAGCCGATGACGCCCGCGCCGTAGATGATCATCGACAGCGGGGACTCGCGCAGCTTGAGGATGGTGTCCGAGTCGAAGATGCGCGGGTGGCGGAAGTCCACGCCCGAGGGCCGGTAGGGCCTGGAGCCCGTGGCGATGACGAAGGCGTCCGCGGTGAGCAGCTCCACGGAGCCGCGCGGCTCCGTCACCTCCACCGTGTGCGCGTCCCGGAACTTCGCGCGGCCCACCACCAGCTCCACGCGGTTGCGCTCGTAGAAGGTGGTGCGCAGCTGCACCTGCTTGGACACGACGGTGGTCGCCACGCGCATCATGTCCTTGAGCGTGGTGTGCCGGGCCAGGTCCGCCCGCATCTCCGGGTGGTCCTGCTGCACGTCCATCAGCCGCTGGATGGCGTGGCGCAGGGCCTTGGAGGGGATGGTGGCGGTGTGGGTGCAGGCGCCGCCTACGAGGGCTCCCTGCTCCACGGTGCACACCTTGCGGCCGGACTTCACCGCCTTCATCGAAGCCCCTTCACCGCCGGGACCGGAGCCGAGGACCACCACGTCGAACCGCCGAGCGCTCATGGGTCCGGAGTGTTCCCCCAACCCCGGCCCCGAGGGAAGAAATCACCTCGGGGCCGGGCACTGCTTCACACATCAGTGCCTACGGGGCGTCGTCAGTAGGTCGCCTGAAGCGTCAGCCCGGCGTAGTCCGTGTAGCCCTTGATCATCACGTGGTAGACGCCCGCGACGGGGTTGCTGATGAGGCACGACTCCGTGTTGCCGCCCGTCAGGGGGCGGCAGTCGTAGACGGAGTCCTCGGGCTTCGAGCCCTGACGGACGTACAGGTCCGCGTCTCCCGTGCCGAACATCGTCTGCACGAGCAGCGAGGACTTCCCGGCCGGCACGGTGATGGTCCAGTAGCGGTACGAGTCCTTCGCGCCCGACAGGCCCGTCACCGGGACGTTGTTGTTCAGGATGCCCGTGCCCGGGTTCCCCGTGCCGCCGGTGACGTAGGCGCCGCGCAGGGAGGCGTTGGAGAGCGTTCCGGACGAGGACGCGTTGTACACGCGCACGTGCCAGACGCCCGCCGCGGGATTGGAGAGGGTGCACGTCTGGTTGTTGCTGCTGCTCGTGTTGGCCACGCAGTCATAGGAGGACAGCGTGGGCGCGCTGCCAAGCTTCGCGTAGAGGAACGCGGTGCCGCCCGAGCCACTGGTGGTGCTGAAGGTAACGCTCGAAGCCCCCGACGGGATGGTGAGCGTGTAGTCGCAGGAGAAGCCTCCGGGAGGCGCGCTCAGGCCGTACGTGGTGGTGTTGTTGTTGAGCGGGCTGGTGGACGTGCACCCCGGCTGGCCCTCCGACAGGGTGTAGGTTCCCGTGATGCTCACATTGGAGAACGACCCGGTGCCGTACAGGCGCGCCCAGTAGGTCCCGGGGGACGTCACGTTGACGGAGCAGGTCTCGGAGTTGCTGTAGAGGCTGCCCGACTTGCAGTCGTAGACCGACTCGGTGGGGGAGGCATCCCGGCGCACGAACAGGTCGGAGTTGCCGCTGCCACCGCTGGTGTTGAACGTCACCTTGGTGGCACCGGTGGGGACATACAGCTTGTAGATGCAGGACCAGTCGCCCGTGTTCGCGCTGATGCCGGTCAGGGTCACGTCCTTGGTCAGCGTGGTACTGCTGGTGCAGCCCGTCTGTCCGGAAGGCGTGGACGTCGCCTTCAGTGTCGCGCCGCTGAACGCAGAGTAGCCGTACAACTTCACGTAGTACGTGCCCACCTGCGCGCCGGTGATGGAGCAGGACTCCGTGCTGCTGGAGCCAGCGGAGCTACAGGTACTGCTCCCCGTGGTCGGCTCCGAGCCGTACTTCACATACAGGTCCACGTCGCCCGAACCGCCGGAGGTGCTGAAGGTGAGGTTGCTGTTCGCGGACGCGACGTACAGCGTGTACGTGCAGGAGTACTCCCCCGCGTTCGCGCTGATGCCGGTGACGGTCACGTTGGGGGTGAGGGCAATGCTGCTGGTGCATCCGGCCAGGGCCCGCACCCGTTCTTCCGGCGGGGGCCCCTTCTCCAGCACCGGGGCCTGTTCAGCGGCCTCGGTGGGGTTCTCCAGCTCCGTCTCAGCGCCCTGCTCCATCTCCGCGCCACAGCCCGTCAAAGCACACGTCAGCCACACGGCGGCCAGGGACTTCAATCCAATATGTTTCAAGATGTTCCTCGGTTTGTGAGAACGCTTGTCGCCAGGGGGGAGCGAAAGCTTGTCGTCCGTCCGGCCTCGGACAGTACGCAAGCTATCAAGCGTGTCTGACATTCCGCGTGAGGCCGGCCCGCACGGAGCGCGCGGGCCGGATGCGGCGTCCTCAGGGGGAGAGGAAGAGGCTCTCGCCCTGGGCCAGGCGCTTGTGGGCGGCTCGCGCGTCCAGCTTGATGAGGACCTTCGGGTCCTCGTCCGCCTGCTCCTCCGCGGAGAGGGAATTCCACTCCTCCGTGTCGAGGACCTCCGTAACGACAAGCATGCGCAGGTCGGGAGGACTCTGCGACTTGATGACCTTGCGGCCGTTCATCACGTAGTGCGTGAGATGTTTCGAGTGCAGCTGGGACGCGTCTCCAAAGAGGGTGAGCCACGCGCCAGAGCCGGAGTCGACGAGCTCCGCCTCCACCACTCCCGCCGCGTACGTCACGCTGTCCATTGAGGTCGCGACGAGCGTCTCCTTCACGCGCAGCGTGCCGGTGCAGACGAAGGTGAAGCCCACGCCAACGAAGAGGTTGCGGCAGGTGACGTCGCCGAACACGACGAGGACGCCCTCGTCCCGCCTGTCGGCTTCCACCAGCACGTTGCCTTCGACGTCCAGGTTCCCCATCACCAGCGTGTAGGCGTTGGGCGGCCGCCAGGGCGCGGCGCCCGTCTCCTTCACCTCCGCGGGCTGGGCCCAGGGCTCCTCCACGTCCAGGGTGAACAGGCCCTCGACGAACTTGCGCAGCGCTTCGGGCGCGGACTGGAGCTGGGGCGGGGCGGTGGGCCTGGGCGGCATGGGCGGGCTTCCGGTGAGGGGGTCCAGGCCTCCTCCTGCCCGGGGGCGGAGGCCGGGGCAACCGCATTCGTCACTCGATGGTTGCGAGGGCCTCCACGCCGTGCTCCTGGCACCAGCGGCGGTACGTCTCCAGCCGCTCCGCGGGGCTCACGCTCTTGAGGACCTGGCCGTCGTCGCCCAGGTATTCGATGCCGCCCTTCACGGTGATGTGCAGGACGAGGGGCTCATCGCCCACGACCTGCCAGCTGTCGATGTTGCCGGACGGCTCATAGACATACGTGCCCGGGCCAATCACCTCGCCGGTGTCGAGCAGCTGGCGGCGGCCGGAGATGTTGAAGGCGTGCGACTCGCCGACGTGGCGGTGCCGGGGGATGAGGGTGCCGGGCTCCAGGCGGAAGAGGTACATCCAGCCGCTGCCGTCGCGGAAGAAGCGCAGCGGCTTGAACGCGAGCCCGGGCCGGCCCATGGGGATCCACGGCATGCGTTCGGAGTCGACGGGGTGGGAGGCGTAGGTGGAATCGGTCATGCCGGCAGGATGGTCCGCCGCTGGCCCGGTGACAGGGCCAGGATTGACGAATTCCACTGGGCCAATCCGTGGGAGCATGCGGCATGGACTTTCACGTCGAGCTCCGGGGACGCCGGGACCTGGCCGGGCAGATCTACCGGGGGCTGCGCGCGGCCATCCTCGACGGGCGCCTGCGCCGTGGGGAGCGGTTGCCGCCCACCCGTGAGCTGGCGCTGCGCCTGGATGTGGCGCGGAACACCGTGGGTGTGGCGTATGAATGGCTCACCGCCGAGGGCCTCATCGCGGGGCGCACGCGGGCGGGGAGCTTCGTCCAGGGGGAGGCATCCCGGCCGCGTGGCAGGGCAGGGCGGGAGGCCCAGGTGCCGCTGCGCGCCCGGGCCTTCTGGCGCGCGCTGCCGGACCTGCCAGCACCGCTGGCCCCCGCCGCGTATGACTTTGGCGTGGGCAGCCCGGACGTCTCGGGCTTCCCCTTCGAGTCCTGGCGCCGGCTGGTGGCGCGCCAGCTGCGGGCCGCCACGATGCCCGGGGGCTACGTGGACGCTGCCGGGCACCGGGGGCTGCGAGAGGCGGTGGCGCGGCACGTGGGCGTCGCGCGGGGCGTACGCGCGGAGGTGGACGACGTGTTCATCACCAATGGCGCGCAGCAGGCGTTGGACCTCGTGGGCCGGGTGCTCATCGAGCCGGGGGACTGCGTCGCCATGGAGGAGCCGGGCTATCCGCCCGCGCGGCAGGTGTTCCAGTCGCTGGGCGCGCGCGTCGTGCCCGTGCCGGTGGACGCGGAGGGGCTGGACGTGGCGGCGCTGCCGGACGCCGCTCGGCTCGTCTATGTCACGCCGTCACACCAGTTCCCGCTGGGCATGCCCATGTCGCCCGCGCGCAGGGTGGCGCTGCTGGAGTGGGCGAAGCGGCGGGACGCGGTGGTGATTGAAGACGACTACGACAGCGAGTTCCGCTTTGGCGGCCGGCCCCTGGAGACGTTGCATGGGATGGACCGCTCCGGGCGGGTGCTCTACGTGGGCTCGTTCTCGAAGGTGATGGTCCCCATGCTGCGGATGGGGTTCCTCGTCGCGCCGCCGTCGCTCCAGCGGGATCTGCGGTGGGCCCGGCGCGTGATGGATTGGCACAGCCCGGTGCCGGAGCAGGCCGCACTCGCGCGGTTCATCGACAGCGGGCTGCTGGCGCGGCACATCCGCAAGATGCGGCGGGATTACGAGGCGCGGCACGCGCGCGTGGCGGAGGGGCTTTCGCGTCACTGTGGTGACTGGCTCCAGGTGGTGCCCTCCGTGGCGGGCCTGCACCTGTGCGCGACGTTCCGGCGAGGGGGTGTGGCGTTGGAGCGGGAGACGGTGGCTCGGGCCCGGGCGGTGGATGTGGGGCTCATCAGCCTGTCGCGTTACTTCGCGGGGCCACGAGCTCGGCCAGGGCTGGTGCTGGGATATGGCGGTATTCCTGCGACACGCATTCCAGAAGGCATGAAGCGGCTGGGCGCTTGTCTTTCGAAGGTGG
The DNA here is from genome assembly GCF_003668935.1 of Corallococcus sp. AB032C. Lineage (NCBI taxonomy): Bacteria > Pseudomonadati > Myxococcota > Myxococcia > Myxococcales > Myxococcaceae > Corallococcus > Corallococcus sp. AB032C. The sequence continues at coordinate 58,213 of NZ_RAWP01000007.1, forward strand.
AGGGATTGACCAGGAATTGATGAAGGAGTCTGATTTCTTTCATCATGCTCACCGCCACCGCAGGGGAAGCCGCGCCGCAGGCCGTGTGTCCAACGCATCCCAGCCGTGAGGCGGTGCGCACCTGTGTTCGTTGTGGAGGGTATGTCTGCTCCGCATGCGAACGCCAGGAGGGCCAGTGCCCCGAGTGCACGCGTCAGACCGCGCTGGAGGTGCCTGACTCACGCGCTCGTGCACTCCGGGCCGTGGTCTCCCTGCTCATCACCCTGGGGGCTTCCTTCCTGAGCCTGCTTTTCCACGTCGGGTTGTTGCTGATGGGCGAAGAGGGGGATGAAGCCCTGGAGAAGGTCACCGCGGTCGTGACTACTGTCGGCTTTCTCTCGGGCTACGGCTCGAGGGTCTACTTCTTGATGTGGTTCCACCGGGTCGTCCGCCAGCTCCAGGCCCAGGGGGCCGGTATTGGCCGCACTCCAGGCGGAGCCGTGTGGATGTGGCTGATTCCCTTCGTCAACTTCGTGAAGCCCTTCACCCTCATGAAGGATGTCGCCGAGAAGGCGGGGGGCGCGCGGTTTGCCGCGTCGCTGCACCTGGGGCTGTGGTGGGGCGTTCAGCTCCTTTTCTACGCCGTGGACACGGTCAAGCGCGTGCTGGTGAAGGTCGTCTGGAAGGAGAGCGGTGCGCCCTGGGATGCCGCCTGCGTGCTCGGCATCGTGATGGCGCTCGTCGTCGTGCTGTTGACCCTCTCCTACGTGCGGGTCGTCCGGGAGCTCCAGGCGCGGATGGACCGGCGCCGGGCTGCACTGGAGGCTGGGAACGAACCTGTTCCGGAGGATGAAGCCGTCGCCGCGTAGCCCGGCTACTTCGCCAGCCGGGTCGCGTGGCTCGCGGCGAGCTTCCACTGGCCCTCGCGGTAGACCCAGGTGTCGGTGAACTGGAAGTCGCCTTCGAACTGCGTCTTGCCGGAGTGGCCCTTGAGGGTGGTGATGCCGGTGACGACAGCGGCGTCGCCGTACAGGCGGATTTTCTGGTGGTGGTTGCGGAAGACCTCGTAGACGGGGTCCTTCTTCGCCACCTCCGCCAGGTTCTGCTCCAGGTCGGTCACCGTGCCCTTGGAGTCGGTGAGCGTGAAGCGCGCGTCCAGGCTCTTTCGCAGCGCGGCGACGTCGGCGGTCTCGAAGGCGCGGCAGAGCGCGGCCTCGACCTTGAGCAGCTCACGCTCGTCCTGCGCGGGGTCCCGGGCTTCCGCGGCGCCCGTGGCGAGGGCGAGTACGGTGGTCAGCGTGGTCTGGAGTTTCATCCGGGGCTCCGTGCGTGAGGTGGGAGGCCGCAGGCTACCGCGCTCAGACAGGGGCCGCGACGCGGACCAGCTGCTTGCCCAGGTTCCGACCCTCGAACAAGCCACGCAGGGCGGACGGCGCCTGCTCCAGTCCTTCGGCGATGGTCTCCGTCAGGGCGAGCTCCCCCCGGGCCGCCCAGGTGGACAGCTCGCGGAAGGCCTCGGGGAAGCGCGGGACGTGGTCCAGGAAGATGAAGCCCTCCATGCGCGCCCGCTGGAAGGCCAGCTGCATGTAGTTGCGAGGCGTGGCGCCGTAGTCACGGTCCTTGTAGCCGGAGGAGACCGCGCCGCAGAGCACCACGCGGGCGCGCAGCGCCAGGTGGTCCAGCGCCGCCTCCAGCACGGGCCCTCCCACGTTGTCGAAGAAGACGTCGATGCCCTTGGGCGCCAGTGCCTGGATGCGCGCCCGGACGTCCTCGGACTTGTAGTCGATGCAGGCGTCGAACCGGGCAACGCGGGTGACCCAATCGACCTTATGCTGGCCGCCCGCGATGCCGATGACGCGGCAGCCTCGGAGCCTTGCGACCTGTCCGGCGATGGAGCCCACGCTTCCAGCGGCGCCGGAGATCAGGACGGTTTCACCTGGAGCCGCGCGGGCCACGTCCGTCATGCCAATCCACGCGGTCAGCCCGCTGGCGCCGTAGAGGTTTAGCATGGCCTTGGGGTCGATGCCGTCTGGCACCTTGTTGAAGCCGAAGAGGCCCGCGTCACCGGCCAGCGCGTACTCCTGCCAGCCCGTCATGCCCGTCACCCAGTCGCCCACGGCCAGCCGTTCAGAGCGGGACGCGATGACCTGTCCGACACCCACGCCGCGCATGACCTCGCCGAGCTCGACGGGCCGGATGTAGGTCGCGTGGGGATTGAGCCACGTGCGCTGAGTGGGTTCGATGGAGAGCCAGACGACGCGCACGAGCGCTTCGCCAGGACCCGGAGTGGGCACCGGCGTCTGACGCCATTCGAAGCAGGCGTCGGAGACCTCGTCGTGGGGACGCGGCTTCAGCACCCACTGGTGGTTCATGGCGTCTCCTTGGAGAACGCGGGGGCCGCGAGCTTTCGGGCGCAGTCGCGGATGTCGTCCGGCCAGCTCCGGGTCCACTTGTTGAAGCGGGTGCGGTCGCCCGCGTAGAGCGCGCGGGCGGCCTCCTCGTAGCCCGGCGCATTGCCGGCCATCGTGGTCATGAAGCGGTCCGCGGCGGCCTGGGCGCGGCGGACACGGTCGGCGTCGCCGCTGTTCGCGCGAGCGGCCTCCACCAGCTTGCGCAGGGCCACGGATGCGCCGCCGGGTTGCTCGGACAGCCATTCCCAGTGACGGGGGAGCAGCGTCACCTCGCGGGCCACCACGCCCAGCTTCGGGCGGCCGGGGCCTCGGGGTTCCGAAGACTCGGCGGCCGGGTCGGGTGCCGGCTGGAGGCGGGCGAGTACCTCCGCCAGCGTGCCGCGCAGGTGGAAGTCCACGGTCCGGCCCGTGGCGTCGTCGAACAGAAGCAGGGATTCATGCTCGCCCGCATCGAGCGTGGCCTTGGCGGCGGTGACGACCTCGGCCGGTGAGCCGGAGGCAAGCAGGCGCTGGCCGGTGAAGGCGGTCCAGGTGACGGAAGGGGAAGGCATGGTGGGTATATTACCCGGATAGAAATGGGTGTCAATTATACCCGGGTAATATGGTTGCATTGACCGGGATGGCTGGCCGTGGGAGCAGGTCGGTCAGGAGGCGAGGCATGAAGGACGCGAACAGGATTCCCGTCATCGTGGGCGTGGGGCAGGTCAACGACCGTCCGGAGGATCCGCTGCGGGGCCTGGATTCGCTGGGCTTGATGGAGGCCGCGCTGCGGGCGGCGGACGCGGATGCGGGCGGTGGGTGGCTCTCCCGGCTGGATGCGCTGTCGGTGGTGGATCAGCTCTCGTTCCGGCAGATGGGGCCGTTGCCGCTCGCGCTGGCGGAGCGGCTGGGCGCCCGGCCGCGCATTCATGAACAGACGGCGGAGGCCAACGGGGACAGCCCGGTGCGGCTGCTCCACGAGGCCGCCAACCGCGTTGCCTCCGGTGCCGTGGAGGTCGCGGCGGTCGTGGGCGGCGAGGCCCTGCGCACGGCTGCCCGGCGCGCGGCGCTGGCTGCGGGGGATTCACCCTCCGCGCACAACGCCGCGACGAGCATCGGTGTCCAGGCTCACGCGGCCTACCGGAAGCGCTACGGCCTCAACTCTCCGGTCGACGTCTATCCCCTGTATGAGAACGCCTGCCGCGCCGCGTATGGCCAGACGCTGGCGGAGGCGCAGCGGGAGAGTGGCGAAATCTGGTCGCGGTTCTCGCAGGTCGCGGCGGGCAATCCGGGGGCATGGATCCGCGAGCCTTTGTCCGTGGAAGAGATTGTCACGCCCTCGCCGTCCAACCGGCCCATCGCGTTTCCGTATTGGAAGCGGACGGTGGCGAACAGCGCCGTCAACCAAGGCGCGGGGTTTCTTGTCACCAGCCTCGCGAATGCCCTCGCGCATGGCGTGCCGGAGGACCGCCTCGTGTACGTGGGGCGGGGCGCGGCGGCGCACGAGCCGGAGGACTTCCTCGCGCGTGATGGCTATGCAAGCTCACCGAGCATGGCCGTGTCGCTGCGCCGCACGCTGGAGTTGAATGGGCTGACCGTCGACATGCTCGACTTCGTGGAGCTCTACAGCTGCTTCCCCTGCGTGCCGAAGATGGCGCGCCGGGTGTTGGGCTGGCCGCTGGAGAAGCCCGCCACCGTGTTCGGCGGCCTCACGTTCGGCGGTGGCCCCATTGCCAACTACATGAGCCACGCGGTGGTCAGCATGGTGCAGCGGTTGCGCGAGCAGGGCCGTCATGGCCTGCTCTTTGGCAACGGCGGCTTTGCTACGCACAATCACAGCCTCGTGCTCACGCGCGAACCGCCGCCTGCTGGAACACTGCCCCAGCCCTTCGAGCATCAAGCGGAAGCGGACGCCGCGCGCGGCCCGGTCCCACCGTTCGTGGAGGACGCCACGGGCCCCGGCCGTATCGAGACGTACACGGTGCTGTACGAACGCGACGGCAGCCCGAGGTTCGGCGTCATCGTCGCGCGCGGCGCGTCCGGTGAGCGTTTCCTCGCGAAGGTCCCGGCCCACGACACCGCGGGCATCGACTTCCTGTGCGACGGGAAGGAGGAGCCTATCGGCAGTGAAGGTCACGCCGTCGCCGGACCCGGCGGGGACATCCTCTGGCACCGGGCTTCCTCCTGCAGCGTATAGGCGGGAGGGGAGACCTCAGGAGACGTGCGCCTCTTCTGGAAGGACGTCCCCACCCAGCTCAGCACGGGCGAATGGTCGCTGACGCTCGAGGTTGGCGCCGCGATGGACGCCGTCACCCACGCGACCCGCTTCGTGCACCGGGCGTCATCCATGCCCACCTACGCTGTGTGGAATCCATCCATCCATGACAGAGTGGGAGCCATCCGAATCCTCCTCTCGATCGCGTTCTGGACCTTCCTCGCGCTGTCCAGCGCGGTGTTGTTCCTTGGAGCGCTCCTGCTGTGGGCGCTCACCCGCCCGTTTGACGCGAATGGACGCGTGCTTCACCTGTACTCGTGCTTCTGGGCACAGCTGTATTTCTACGTGAACCCGATGTGGCACCTGCGGGTGGAGGGCCGCGAACGCCTGCCCTGGAAGGGCGCGGCGGTGCTGGTGGCCAACCACGAGTCGCTGGGGGACATCCTGGTCCTCTTCGGCCTCTACCGGCCTTTCAAGTGGGTCTCCAAGGCGGAGAACTTCAAGCTGCCGCTCATCGGCTGGAACATGCATCTCAACCGGTATGTGCCGCTCATCCGCGGAGACCGGGCGAGCATCATCCAGATGATGGCCGGGTGTGAGCGTTGGCTGTCGCGTGGCGTCCCCATCCTGATGTTTCCCGAAGGCACCCGCTCCAAGGATGGGGAGGTGAAGGCCTTCAAGGACGGCGCCTTCACGCTGGCCATCCAGCAGCGCTGCCCCATCATCCCCGTGGTCCTCACTGGCACCGCGCGGACCATGCCCAAGCACGGGCTGATCATCCAGCAGGCGGTCCACGCCCGGGTGCGCGTGCTGGAGCCCATCGACCCGGAGGGCTTCGCCGGGGACGTGCACGCCCTGCGCGACCACGTGCGCGATGTCATTGTCCGTGAGAAGGCGCGCATGGAAGCCGAGCGCTGAACGTCATGCAACCGGGCCGGGACACCGAGCCGTAGCCCCCACGTCCTTGAGCAGCACCCACCGCACCCGATGCGGAAAGGACGGCGTCCACTGCCGGTAGGGCACATGCGGCAGCACCCGCTCCACCAAAGGAAGGGGGAGGGGGCGAGCGATTCTGGCGCAACTGAGACTGCTCACGGCGAGTGCAAGGCTGGCCCCGGCGCGTGGGCCGCCCCAGGCCGCGGGGGGCTTCGACAGGCGGACGAGGAGGTGCTCGGAGGAGCCTGCGCCGAATTCTGTGAAAAGTGTGCCGGGCGGGTGACAGTTCCGGGGGACAGCGGTATTTCGTCCTCCCGATACGGCCTCGCGGGCGACCGCCGTCACTGCGCGATGCATGGGGGACCCCTATGTTTCCTGAATCCGGGCTCTTCAATCTCACAGCCGTCGCGCTGGCGACCGTCGCGACCCTGGCCTCTGCGGCCGGGACGCCCGTTCCAGCGCAGTCCGCCTTCTTCCTGACCCGAAGTGAGAACCGGAACCAGGTCCACTACGCCCTGCGCCTGGACGAGGCCTGCCGCCCCGTGGGGCCGAGTCCCGTGCAGGTGTACTGGCTCATGCTGGAGCGCGGGCCGTCGGAGGTGGAGGAGCTGCTGGGGGTCGAGCAACCCGTGTATGGGTTGGAGGACCCGCAGCAGGTCGAAGCCACCGCGGATGGCTGGCGGGTCCGGGTGAGCCTGAAGGCCTTTCCCTCACGCCCCATCGACATCACCACCGCGCGGGTCGACGGCAAATGCCAGGTCCAGGCGTGGACGAAGCTGGGCAACAGCGTCTCCCAATTGGAGCACGTCTTCGTGAAGACGTCCTGGCCCTTCTCGGTAGACTTCGTACGGCTGGATGGTGTTGGACCGGATGGGAAGCCGGTCCAGGAGCTGATCCGCCGGTAAGGGGACGCTGTCAGCCGTGTAGCCAAAGCCGTCACGCTTGCAGCCAGCGGTGTGACGGTTCGGGTCACAAATCCAAATGCGCACGGAGAGTGTTTGTTTTGGTATGGATATTGTAATGGGGTCGCACTCCCCGTCGGGGATTTCCCCTGCGGAAACAGGAGTGCCCCATGCGCCTGAACCTGAGCAACGGCTCCCGTCTCGTAGCCTCGGTGCTGACCCTCGTCCTTTCCGCCACTCAGTCCCGGGCGGAGACGCCGGTCTGCGTGGAGTCCAGTGGGCTGAAACACTGCGGCCTGAACGGCGCCTCGGTGAAGGAAACAGGGGAGGGCGTCCGGGTGGAGAGCCAAGACCCCTCCGTGAAGGGCGGCGTCGTCATCCACACGGAAGCGGCCACGAACTGGACGGCGGGGATGTTCATCGAGGGCGTGGGGGATGAACAGACATCCCAGACTGTCTTCTCCTCCACGTCGAAGGAGGGCAATACGAGCACGGCGACCCTGGAGCAGGTGAATGGAGAGGTTGGCTATTCGGCCGCCTTCGTCCGGGGCGGAGAGAAGTCGACCTACTCCGTGTTCATCTATCGTGACGGCGCCCTCCAGGCCTCCATGGGAGGCATCCGCAGTGGAGAGACCCTGGTCCGCTCGGTCCCGAACCCGGACCTGACGCCGACCGTGCGCCCTCTCGGTATGACCTACGATGACTGCATGCAAGGCTGCATCCGGCTCAACTGTGGTGGCATTTGCGCGCACTTGTACAACGGCGCCCAGCGCACCCTTCCCGGAGGGTCCCGTGAGTGGCAGTTCGACGTCTCCCATCCGGAGCTCCACCTGAAGGATGGGCGCGTCGTGGAAGGGGACGAGATCGTCATGCGCGAGGAGCTTCGCAAGTCGGACCGTCAGCCCCAGGCGGTGGGCGTCGAGCAGATCCAGATCCAGACCACGGCACCGGTCATCGACCTGCGTGACGAGAACGCCGCCAAGGCTTGTTTCAGCCGGTAGCGCTCCGGCGATTCAAGCTCGTACGCGCCTGCAACGATGATGCGCAGGCGCGCCCGTCCTGATGCGGGATGGCTACTTCTGGATGAACGCGGCGAAGCGCTTGTCGAGCAGGGGCGCCGCCTTGTCGACGGCGTCCCACGTGTCGTCGTCCAGCTTCGGCGCGTCGTGACCGTACTTGCCTGCGCGCTTGCCGAACACCTTGATGAGATCCTTCGTGATCCACAGGTCGTTCATGTTGTGGAACCAGCGCCACAACAGCGTCTGGAGTGCTGGCTCGTCCCTCAGATGGTTCGCCCAGAGTCCCCGAGGCATGGCCTGCTTCACCAGCTCCGACCCCTGGGCCTCCCGCCGCGCGATTCGGGTCAGCAGCGCCGGGTGTGCTGGAAACCGTGAAGTGTCCAGCAGCCCGCGCGTCACCGCGTAGCCGACGAAGAGCCCCGTGGTGACATCCGGATATCGGGCGAGATCCCCCGAGCCCCTCACCGTCAGGGTGACGGAGACGGAATCATCGAACTCGACTTCGAGCTCCAGGTACCCAGCGCTGTCGAGCGCATGGACCCAGTAGGCGACGGTGGGCTCGTCCTCATCCGTGAAGCCTGCTCGGCGGCCGGTAGGCGGCCCCAGCACCTTCGAGACCTCCTCCTCCGACTTCGCCTTCCAAGGCACGCCCAGGACGTTTTCGCCTATCGCCGGCCGTACCCACGCGGTGGAGACGTAGGGGATGAAGCTCCTGGCGGTCTTCGGAATCGGCGGGAAGGCGTCGTGCAGGATGTCGTGTGACAGGACCAGCTCGACGCCGTGCTTGGGCGCGGAGACGTTGACCGAGTCGTTGTTCTCGCTCGTCGAGGCCGGAAGCTTCTTGCCGAGCACCTCCGTCACGTAGGCGATGACCTCGGGAGAATCCCCGCGACGCCCGAGCACCGACGCCACCTGTCGTGTCTTCGGACCGAGCTTCGCCATCACCTCGGTGGGCGTGAAGGTGGGCGCGGAGGCCGGCTGCTGCGTCGCGCTGGCCTTAGCGTCGCCGTCGAGCCAGGCGGAGAAGTCGAACTCCTTCGCCTTGGGCGCCTTGACCTTGTGCTTCTTCAACCATGCGGCCAGGGCCTCGCGTCCGGACCCGGCCTCCTCGTCGTCGAGCTCGCTGATGTCCGTCTCGCCCTGGGACCACAGGGCGAGGAACTCCTCCAGGCTGTTCGCGACGGTCCGCGTCTCGCCCTCGGAGCCGAGCAGCGCCACGGCGGCCGGGGCCTTCCCGCCGGGCTTCACCAGCAGGAGCAGCGAGCCATCCGGGAGGTGCAGGAACGAGAAGGCGGAGGCGCGAAGACGGTCCGCCTTCGCCGGGTCCCACTCCTCGGGAACGGCCTCGGCCAGTAGCCCATCGAACCAACCCAGGGTTCCATGGGCTTGCGTGCCCACCCACTCGCCGACTTTCTGGAGCAGCGGTGGGACCTCATGACCTTCAGGCGCGGCGGACAGGTTCACGGAGTACTTCGGCATGGGTGGTCGGTTCAGCCTCCTGGTCCGAATCATAGGACGCCTCCCGCCGGCACAGCGCCGCGGAGTCCTCAGCGGCCAACGCATGCCCACGAAGAACCCTGATGACACTCCTCTGCGCTGGTGAGGTGCGGATGCAACTGTGTACGAGAGTGTCGGTCAGGGTTTGCAGGGGAATCGTGATGTAAGGGGGAACCCATATGTGGCGGGATTCGCTATGAATCCGGGGCCGTGTGTGGCGATTCCTGTTACAGCCTGCCGGCCCGCGGAGGCGGCGGCGTCTGGGACGGGCGCATGAGCTGTGATTGGCATCCGCGGTGCACAGGTCGCGGAATGACGAGAGGCGTTCCCACGGAACGCCTTTCCCTTCTCGTCATTCCCCACTGGGTGCCCTCATGACTCGAAAGTTCGTCCAGGCTTTCTCCCTTGTCGCGGCGCTGGTCCTGACCTCCACCACGGCCATCGCCGGTGAGCGGTTGGCGGCGTACATGCCGCGCCTCGACGCCCCGAAGGCTCCCACGCTGGAGTGCACGGACCCCCGGGCGCAGTTGCATGAAGCGGCCAAGAGGGCTGGCGTGAACGTCAACCCGGAAGAGACCGTCACTGTGTCGAAGGACGGCATGACGTTCGCCGGCAGCAGCATCGCCGGCTTCGAGCAGGTCCCCGCCACCGCGCTGCCCGGAGGCGTGGACTTCGGCTTCACCTACCTGGACGCGCCGCAGGCAGGCATCCCCGCCGGCTACTACAAGCTGCGCGCACGTGCGGCCGCCGAGGACATCCAGGTGGGCGAGTACCGCGGAGAGGTGGACGTCATCGACGCGTCCGGGAAGGCCGTGGCCCGCCTGCCCGCCACCATGCAGACCGTCTCCACGGAGGTCCCGAACCCGCTGCCCTTCGCGCGCACCACGGTGGACGCGCAGTTCCGGCAGACGAACTTCATGGGTGGGCGGCCTGACCAGATGACCCGCTATCACCACTCGCTGATCATCATCTACCACTGCCCCAACGGCACCACGATCATCATCTTCATCGACTACTGGGATTGGTACTGAGCCGCCCTTCGCGGCCCGTCTGAATGAGTGAGCCCCGGCCCCGGAGGCGCGAATCCCACGCGCCTTCGGGGCCGACTCATGCCCTCATGGGGACACCGCGACGCATCTTCGCGTGCTAGAGGTCCGGGGCACCGGGCTGCCGGGCGGTGAGTCTCCGCGCGGAGAGCCAAGGTGAAAGTCATTGCCTGAGGAGCCCTCGCTTGACCTCCGCGCCCCCTTCCTCCCGCGTCACCGGAACCGAATACGAACGCCTGCTGGCCAGCCTGCGGCGCAAGAGCACCTGGGCGCTGGAAGGCCGGAACACAGCGGTGGCGCGGGAGGGCGGGGACGTGGCCGCGCGTGTCCCGGACTCCCGGGTCGACCACGGTCCATGGCGCTCGGTGGTGGACGTCATCGCGGAGCAATGCCGGATGCACGCGGACCGCGTGGCGCTCTCGGACGGGACCACTGAAACAACCTATGCGCGACTGGACGCGCGCACCCGTGCCCTGGCCTCGAACCTGCGGGCCCGGGGCCTTGGACGGGGTGACGTGGTCACGCTCGTGCTGGACCGGGGCCCCGCTTTCGTGGAGTTCGCGCTCGCGGTCTGGAGGGTGGGCGCGGCCTACCTTCCGCTGTCGCCATCGCATCCGCGGGCCTGGCGGGAGGACATCGTTCGCAGGGTCGGTGCGGCGCTCGTGGTCGGCTTCTCGCCGGACAGCGCGGTGCCAGAGGTCCCCTTCCTGGATGCAGGGGCCGAAGCGGGCTCCGTCGCGTCTCAGGATGACGACGCGGTGCTCGTTCCGGAGGACCTCGCGTACATCATCTGCACGTCCGGTTCGACGGGTGAGCCCAAGCTGGTGATGAGCGAGCATCGCGGGGTCGCCAACCTCCTGCACGCCCAGCGCGACTTCCTGGGCGCGTTGGGGCCGGACACGCGCGCGCTCCAGTTCTTCCACCCGTCGTTCGACGCGTCCCTGTTCGACGTCCTGCTGGCGCTGCCCAACGGCGGGCGGCTGGAGACCCTGGATGCGGCACAGCTCTCCGGTGAGCCGCTGGCCCAGGTGCTGGTGCGCCGGCGCATCACCCACGCGGTGCTGCCCGCTACGGTCCTGCGCACGCTGCGACCGGGCGGTTTCCCCGACCTCCAGATGCTGATGAGCGTGGGGGACGTGTGCTTGCCGGAGACCGTGCGGCAGTGGGGCTCGCAGCACCGCTTCATCAACGGCTATGGCCCCACGGAGGTGACGGTGGCCAGCACGCTCCAGGCCGTGCGCTCCGTGGACGGCGAGCGCGTGCCCATTGGCCGCCCCATCTCGAACTACCACGTGGTCCTGCTCGATGAGCACCTGCACCCCGTCCCCGACGGAGTCCCGGGTGAGCTGTGCTTCGGAGGCGACGGGGTTGGACGTGGTTACCTGGGCCTGCCGGGCCTCACCGCCGAGCGGTTCATTCCGGATGCGTTCGGCCCGCTGCCGGGAGGACGGCTGTACCGCAGCGGCGACCTGGGCCGGTGGCTGCCGGACGGCACGCTGGAGTTCCTGGGCCGCCGCGATGACCAGGTGAAGATCCGCGGCGCGCGAATCGAACTGGGCCAGGTGGAGGCGGCCCTGGCCGCGCTGCCGGACGTGCGGGACGCGGTGGCGCTCGTCGACGGCACGGGGGAGCGTCTGCTGGGCTACGTGATGCCGGTCGCCGGAGCGGTGCTGTCAGGCGACGCGGTGCGCGCGGAGCTGCGCCGCCGGCTGCCCGGCTATCTGGTGCCGGACGTGATGGTGGTGGTGGACGCGTGGCCGCTGAACACGAGCGGCAAGGTGGACCGGGCCCGGCTGCCCCGCCCCCAGCGGATGGAGCGGACCGGCTACCAGCCGCCGGAATCCCCCGCCGAAGAGGCCCTGGCGGCCATCGCGGCGGCGCTGCTCGGGATGGAGCGGGTGGGGCGGCATGACGACCTGTTCGAACTGGGCGGACACTCGCTGTTCGCGACCCAGCTTGTCGCCCGGGTGCGCCGCGTCCTGGGCGCGCAGCTGGAGTTGAGCGCGGTGCTCCAGTCGCCCACGGTCGCTCAACTCGCGGCCGGCTTGAAGCAAGGGCAGGGTGGGGTGGACCTGGGCCCTCGCGGAGGCGAGGCCGGTGCCGCCATCGCTCCGTCGTTTGGCCAGGAGCGCGTGTGGTTGATGCACAAGCTCAACCCGGACGCGCGGGCCTACCACACGCAAGCCGTCTTCCGGCTGGCGGGGGCCCTGGACATCGCCGCGCTGCACGCGAGCCTCACGGACATCGTCCGCCGCCACGACGTGATGCGCACCCGCTTCCCCGAGGTGGATGGGGAGCTGCGCTGCGAACTGGAGGCGCCCTGGGCGGTGGAGGTGCCGCTCCAGGACTTCAGCGGCGTGGGTGAGGACGTGCTGGAAGCCCGGGTGGGCGAGGCGGTTCGCGAGGCGGTCCAGACGCACTTCGTGTTGGCGGAGGGCCGGCCGTTCCGCTGGCGGCTCCTGAAGGTGGGCGAAGAAGAGCACCTCTTCGTGCACGTCGAGCACCACGTGGTGCATGACGGCTGGTCGTTCAACGTCTTCGTCCGCGAGCTGCTCAACGGCTACGCCGACCACGTGCGCCACGGACAGGTGCGCCGCCCTCCGCTGTCCGTGCAGTACTACGACTACGCGCGTTGGCAGCGGGAGTGGGTGGGCACGGAGGCCGCGAACGCGCAGCGCCGCTTCTGGCGCAAGGCCCTGGAGGGCGCGCAGACGCAGCTCCAGCTCCCGCGCCGTGCGTTGTCCGGGACCCGGCGCTTCCGTGGGGTGGCGCCTCGGATGGAGCTGGACGCGGAGCTCGCGCGCCGGTTGCAGGACCTGGCGGACCGCAACCACACGTCCCTCTTCACCACGCTCCTCGCGGCGTTCTTCGTGCTGTTGCACCGCTACACCGGCTCGCGGGACCTCCTCGTCGGAACCGCGGTGGCGAACCGGCGCTGGCAGGACACGGAGAGCCTGCTGGGCATGCTCGTCAACACGGTGGTGCTGCGCGGCCAGCTGCACGAGGACCCCACCTTCACGGAGTTCCTGGCGCGGGTGCGGCGCAACACGCTGGAGGTCTTCGACCACCAGGAGCTGCCGTACGAGCACATCTTCGCGGAGTCACCCGCGCGGCTTCAGGGCGGGCTCAATCCGTTGATCCAGACGATGTTCAACTTCCATGACTCGTCGGTGGGCTCGCTCGACGCGTCCCCGCTCGACGTCACCATCGTCGAGGGCCTGAGCAACGGCTCCGCCAAGTTCGAGCTGTCCGTCGTCGCGGTGCCCCTCTACGCCGAACCGGGACACATCAGCCGGTTCGCCGGGGACCTGGTGACCATTCCCCGCTCCGACAGCACCGTGCGCTCCAGTCCCCGGGCCTCCTTGAGCGGCATCCTGCTCTCGTGGGAGTTCGACTCCGACCTCTTCGAGGACTTCTTCGTCACCGGCATGCTGTCCGCGTACCAGCAGCTGCTGCGCTCCATCACCGCCGCGCCGGATACCCGCGTGTCCCGACTGGCCTTGATGAGCGAAGCGCAACAGCGCGCGCTCGTCAGCGTGGGCGCCAGGAAGGAGGCTCCCACGTATCAGGTGCATGACCTGCTGGCCCAATGGACCCGGCTCTCGCCCGACGCTCCGGCGGTGAAGGCGGGTGCTTCCGTGCTGACGTACGAAGCACTGACGCGCCGGGCGGAGACCCTGGCGCACCACCTGCGAGGCCTGGGCGTCCGCCAGGGGTCGCTGGTGGCGGTGTGCACCCACCGCTCGGCGGAGCTGGTCGTGGCCCAGCTGGGAAGCCTCATGGCGGGGGCGGCCTTCCTCTCGTTGGATCCGAAGGCGCCGCCGGCCTACCTGGAGTCGCTCGTCCAGGACGCCGGGGCCCACGCCCTGGTCACCACGGCGGCGCTGTCGGACCGGCTCACCTGCCTCCCCATCGTCGTGCTGGACGACCTTCCCCCGAAGTCCGGTCCGCCGTTGCCTGCGGGGAGTCCGTCGGACCTGGCCTACGTCCTCTACACCTCCGGTTCGACGGGCAAGCCCAAGGGCGTTCAAATCGAACACCGCTCGGTCGTGTCGCTCCTGCACCGGACGGCCTTGGCCGAGGACCTGAAACCGGGCAAGACGATGCTGGCGATGGCGTCGGTCTCCTTCGATGTCTCGGTGCTGGAGGTCTGGGGGGCGCTGTTGAACGGCGCCGCGGTCCACTTCCTGCCGCCGGTCTGGGACGTGCCCACGCTGGCCCGGTGCCTCATCGAGGAGCGCATCACGCATGCGGTGATTCCTCCCGTGGTGTTGCCCCGGTTGGCAGCGGAGGCCCCAGAGTCCTTCGCCGCGCTGGACCGGGTGATGGTGGGCGGGGAGGCCTTTCCTCCGGAGGCGTTCCGCACGCTTCAGCGAGCGGGCTTCACGAAGCTGACGAACGCCTATGGCCCCACCGAGGCCACCGTCATGGCCAGCGCCTACAAGCTCGACGAAGGGCATGATCCCGAGTCCACGAACGTGCCCATTGGCCGGGCGCTGTTCAATGCCCACGTCGTCGTGCTCGACGCATCCGGGCAGGTGGCGCCGCCGGGCGCCGTGGGGGAGATCTGCATCGGAGGGGACGGTCTCGCGCGGGGGTACCGGGGCAGGCCGGAGCTCACCGCGGATCGGTTCGTGCCGGATCCGCTCGCGGCGCATCCTGGCGGGCGGCTCTACCGCAGCGGAGACCTGGGCCGGTGGCTTCCGGGGGGCATCATCGAGTTCCTGGGTCGCCGCGATGAGCAGGTGAAGGTCCGGGGCTTCCGGGTGGAGCTGGCGGAGGTGCGCGCCGCCCTGGCCGAACATCCCGGCGTGGCGGACACCCTCGCGGTCATCGACTCGCGCGCGGAGGAGCCCCGCCTCGTGGGCTATGTGGTGGCCGAGCCGGGAGTCGCGGTGGCCGCGCAGGCCGTGCGCGAGGACCTGGCGCGCAGGCTGCCAGGACACCTCGTGCCCTCGGAGGTGGTGGTCCTGGAGGCGTGGCCGTTGACCCCGCACGGAAAGGTGGACCGCTCCCTGCTGCCCACTACGACCCCACGGAGTCTGGAAGCGCCCTTCACTGCGCCCAGGACCGAAACCGAGGTCCGCATCGCGGCGGTGGTCGCGGAGTTGCTGGGCGTGATCCGGGTGGATGTCCACGAGAGCCTGCTCGCGCTGGGCATGCATTCCTTGCAGGCGATGCGGCTGGCCTCGCGGCTGAGTCGGATGATGGGGCGCGAGGTCGGGCTCGCGACCATCCTCATGGGACCCACCGTCGCGCAGCTGGCCGCCGCGCTCACCGTGGCGCCGGTCGCCTCCACCACCATCAAGCGATTGCCGCGCGCATGACGACCGCGTTCCCGATGTCCTTCGCCCAGCAGCGGTTGTGCTTCCTGCACCGGATGGATCCCACCGGCGCGGCCCACGCCACGGTCCGCTGCCACCGTGTGGCGGGGCCGCTGGAACTGCGAGCCCTGCGGGAGGCCCTGGACGTGCTGGTGGCCCGGCACGAACCGCTGCGGACCGTCTTCCCCCTGGGTACGCAGCAGCACCTCTCGCCGCATGGGCAGGCATCTCTCCACGTCGTGGACGTGGCGACCGAAGCCGAGGCCCTGCGCCACGCGCAAGCAGAGGCGGCCCGTCCGTTCGACGTGGAGCACGGACCGCTGCTGCGGCTCACCGTGCTCCGGCTGGAGCCCGGGACGCACTGGCTTGTCTTCGCGCTGCACCTGCTCGTGGCGGACGGCGGGTCGCTTCAGGTCTTCTCCGAGGACCTGGCCCTCGCCTACCGCGCGGCGGTCCTGGGCGAACCCACGGGCCTGTCCGAGCTGCCCGTGCAGTACGTGGACTGGTCCGCGTGGCAGCGCGAACAGCTCACCGCTTCACGGCGCGAGTCCCTGTCGCGCTGGTGGCGTGAGCGGCTGTCCGGCGTCCCCCTCTTCCTGGACCTCGTCGCCCCGCGTCCCGCGCTGGGCCAGGGACGCCGTGCGCATCGCGTGCTGCCCGCCACCATTGTCCGGTCCGTGCACTCCCTCGCGAGCGCTGAACGTCAGACGGTGTTCACGGTGCTGGCCGCCGCGTGTGGCGTCGTGCTCGGTCAGCGTGCGGGCCGTGAGCGGGTGTTGCTGGGGCTGGCCGTGGCCAACCGGGACCTGCCCGAGGTCGAGCGCGTGCTCGGGTTCTTCGTCAACACCGTCGTGCTGGAGGTGGACCTGCGCGGCGACCCCGACTTCCGCCAGCTGCTCACGAGGGTGGCCGCTTCCAGCGCGGATGCATACGCACACAAGGACCTGCCCTTCGAGCAGCTCGTGGAGGACCTGTCGCCTCCCAGGGACCCCACGCGGTCTCCCGTGGTCCAGGTGAACTTCGCCTACCATCCGCCCCACACGGCGGGAGCGCTGGCCCTGCACGGCTGTGAGGTGACGGAGTTGCTGTTGGATCTCCCCTCCGCGAAGTTCGAGCTCACCCTGCGGGTCGAGGAGCGCTCCGATGGCCTGTGCACGGTGTGGGCCGAATTCGATGAGAGTCTTTTCGACCTCGCGTTCATCCAAGGTCTGCTGGAGGCCTACGAAGAGGTCCTGGGGACCTTGAGCCCCGACGCACGCGTGACGAGCCTGCGTCCGCCCCGGACCGCGACGGAGGCACACCTGGCCCGCATCTTCGCCGACGTGCTGAAGGTCGCTTCGGTCGGCCCGTACGACGACTTCTTCCGGCTCGGCGGCCATTCCCTTCAGTTGATTGAAATCGCGGCCCGGGTCCGGACCGAGCTGGACCGGGACCTGGGATTGCGTGAGCTGTATCAGCATCCCACCGTGGCGGGCGCCGCCGCCCTGCTGACACGAACAGGAGCCTCCCGATGAGCAATCCCTATCCGTTTCCCAAGGACTGGCAGCATCCGTTGGAGCCTCCCGCCGACTACAAACGGTTGAGGCAGGAGGCCCCGGTGTGTCCGGTCCGGCTGTTCAACGGCAACACGGCATGGTTGATCAGTCGCTATCAGGACGTGCTCGCGGTCCTGAGCGATACCCGGATGGTCCTGGACTCCACGCTGCCAGGGTTCCCGCACATCTCCGCCTCCTCGGCGGCCCGGCAGGAGCGGACCCTGCCTTTCTTCTTTCGCCCGGACGCGGAGTACCGGGTGCAGCGGGCCATGCTCGTGCAGGAGTTCCTGCCCCGGCGGATGGAGGCCCTGCGGCCGCGAATCCAGCGCACCGTGGATGAGGCGCTCGACGCGATGCTGGCGGGCCCGCATCCGGTGGACCTGATGGCCGCGTTCGCGCTGCCCGTCGCCATCCGCGTCATCTGCGACCTGCTCGGGGTGCCCCATGACGGCGCGGAGCGCCTGCACGTCCTCAGTCGGACCATCGGCTCGCGGGCCTCGTCGCGCGAGGAGGCGACGGCGGCGCTGGCCGGACTGGATGAGGTCTTCCTGGCGCTGGTGGAGGCGAACCTGCGTGAGCCCACGGACACGCTCATCGGTCGCGTCGTGTCCGAGCAGGTGGCGACGGGCAAGCTGAGCGCCCCGGATGCCGCCGCCATGTTCCATGCGCTGTTCTACGCGGGCCACGGGCCGCCCGCGTACATGTTCGGCCTGGGCACGCTGGCGCTGCTGCTCGACCCGGAGCAGCTGGCGAAGTTCCGCGCGATGGAGGACCCGGCGGCCATCACCGCGGCCGTCCAGGAGCTCCTGCGCTTCGTCAACGTCTCGCACCTGGGCCGGCAACGCGTCGCCACGGTGGACGTCACCATTGGAGGCCAGCTCATCCGCGCCGGTGAAGGCATCCTCGCCCAGCCGGATTCAGCCAACCGCGACGAGACGGTCTTCGAGGATCCGGACCGGCTGGACCTCCAGCGCGAGGTGCACCGTCACTTCGCCTTCGGCCATGGCATCCACCTGTGCACGGGACGGGCGCTGTCGCTCATCGAGTTCGAGGTGGTCTTCAAGACGCTCTTCCAGCGCATCCCCACGCTGCGGCTGGCCGTGCCACCGGAGGAGATCCGCTTCAAGAAGGATGAGAACCTGCTCGGCGTGCACGAGCTGCCCGTCACCTGGTAGTCCGGCGCATCAGAAGGAGAGCTGAGGGATCCCCTCATTTGAATCAGATGAGTCCGAAGGCTTCTCGGAACACGGCATGCTCGCGGACCAACTGCCCGAAATGTTCCACCAGGGGACGCAGCCGCCCATCACTCATGCGGGGCATGGCCATGAAGTAGTAGGGTAAGCGTTTGAGACCGCCGGGCCAGGCTCATGTCCCTCTCCTTCCGCCCCTGAAGACAGCATGCGCTGTCTTTGGACCCTCAGGGGCCTGGGGGCAGGCGGAGCGTCACACACGTCCCTTCGCCTGGAGCGCTCGCGATGGAGAGGGTCCCGCCGTGCGCCTCGACGATGCGGCGGGAGAGGGTCAGCCCCAGTCCCACTCCGCCGGTGCCCCGCGCACGACTGCGATCGGTGCGGAAGAACGGTCTCGACAGGTGGAGCAGGTCCTCGGGCGCCACACCAATTCCGCGGTCCTCCACCTCGATGCGGAGCGCACCACCGGAATCCTCGCGACACCGGAGCACCACCGGGTCCCCGGGCTCCGAATACTTCCTCGCGTTGTCGAGCAGGTTGAGGAGCGCGCGCCGCAGGAGCGCCGCGTCCACCGCCACAGCCGGCAGCGCCGGGGCCACCTCCAGCGCGAGCGAGCACTCTGGATGGGCCTGGGAGAACCGGTCGGCCGTCTCGCCCAGCAGGGTGGCCGCCACCACGGGCACTCGCCGCAACCGGGGCCCTGGCTGTCCGGCGTCATTGGCTGCCAAGTCGAACCGAGCCATCTGGAGCACGCCTTCCACGAGCTGCCCCAACTCGCCAATGTCCCGGCGCAGATCGGGCAGCCGCCGGACCAGTTCCTCGGGCTGCCCCTCCTCGGCGAGATCCAGCGTGACGCCCAGCCGGGCCAGCGGCGTGCGCAGCTCATGTGACACATTGGCCAGCAGCGTCTTCTCGCTGCGGATGAGCAACTCCATGCGCTCGGCCATCTCGTCAAACGCACGCCCGAGTTCGGCCACCTCGTCGCGGCCCGGCAGCCGGGCGCGGGCGGACAGGCGGCCCTGGCCGAAGTCCCGCACGGCCGCGGTCAGGCGCTCCAGCGGAGCCGCGAGCGCCCACGCCAACGGAAGGGCCAGCCCCGCCATGGCGAGGAGCACCGAGCCCAGCGAGGCGCCCAGGAAGGAATGAAAGGTGGGCAGGGGATGGGGGGACTGCAAGAGGGCGTAGCCGATGAGCGAGCGGCCCCGCCAGACGGGCGCCGCCACCGTGTTCGGGCGCTCCACCCACCCCAGTTGGCGCCGGAACGTCTGGTGTTCGGCAGCGTCCAGGGGGGCAATCGGGGGTTGGACAGTGGTCGCGATGAGCGTCCCATCCATCCAATACACCGTGGCGTTCAGGGACGCGGCGGAGGCCAGCTTCCCCAGCTCCAGGGCAAGGGCTTCTGGTTCCCGGGGCGTCACCTCCATCATCCGGTCGACCGCCTGCTGCATGTCGTCATAGCGGCGTTTCGCTCCGTCGATGAAGTGAGAGGCGCCCCAGAACGCGAGGAGTGCTCCCAGCATCATCACCACGCCATAGCCATAGACGCGCCAGAACATCCGGCGGGGCGCGCGCAGCCGGGGCAATCCCTTTCTCATGCCCCGTCGTCCTC
This sequence comes from Corallococcus sp. AB032C, assembly GCF_003668935.1. NCBI lineage: Bacteria > Pseudomonadati > Myxococcota > Myxococcia > Myxococcales > Myxococcaceae > Corallococcus > Corallococcus sp. AB032C. The sequence continues at coordinate 77,855 of NZ_RAWP01000007.1, forward strand.
GCCCAGCACGTAGCCCACTCCGCGCACGGTCCTGAGCAGCCGGGGGTGTCGTGCGTCATCACCGAGCTTCTGGCGCAGGCGAGAGACGTGCACGTCGATGGCCCGGTCCACCGGTCCATCAACGCTCCCGTGGGTCAGCTCCAGGAGTTGCTCGCGCGACAGGACCCGGCCGGCCCGCTCAGCGAGCACGCACAGCAGGGCGAACTCGTGCCCCGTCAACGACAGCTCGCGGTCACCGAGCAGGGCCTTGCGGCCTGCCCGGACGACCGTGAGCGCCCCCACGCGGAACACCTCCCGCGAGGGTCCCAGCAGCCCGCGGCTTCGGCGCACTTGCGCGGTGATGCGTGCCAGCAGTTCGCGCGAGGAGAAGGGCTTGGAGACGTAGTCGTCCGCACCCAGCTCCAACCCCAGGACCCGGTCCACCTCTTCGTCGCGCGCGGTGAGCATGATGATGGGGACGGCCGAGCACGTGCGCAGCTCGCGGCATACCGCGAGGCCGTCCTTGCCCGGCAACATGACGTCGATGAGGATGGCATCGAAGGTGCCACGCATCGCCTCGGCCAGCCCACGCTCCCCGTCGTGTACACACCGCATCCGCACGTCATGGCGCTCCAGGTACTCGGCGGTGAGGCGCGCCAGGTGCACGTCATCCTCGATGAGCAGAACCTCGATCCGCGATGCCATGCGATCCTCCCCGGGCCTCCAGTCTACCGGGCCGTCCTCACGCCGCGAGCGGAGGAAGTCGGCGTGGACGGTCCCACCCTCGCACCCTGCTTCTCCAGGGCCTTCACCCGCGTGAAGAAATCCCCGAAGTCCGTCGGTCCACCGGGGGTGGGGGACAGGGCCGCGTCCTGCGGAGGGGCATACATGCGCACCACCACCAGCCGCAGCGAGGGAACCACCACCAGATACTGCCCCAGGAAGCCATTCGCATTGAAGGCGACGAGCGGCCCTCCCTCCCTGGCAGACGGCGGCACGCCGCGATTCTCCACCTCCGTGTCCAGAAGGCTGACGAGCGAGCCGTCCGGCCGCAGGGCCTTGAGCGCGGCGAGATATTCCTCCGGGGACGTGAACACCCGCCCCTTCAGCGCGGAGACCGCCTGGATGAAGGCAGGAGACACCCCAGCCTTCCTCCAGGAGGTGAGGAGTGCATCGTCCACCCAGTAGCGCTGCCAGATGCGCATGGGCCACCAGAGCAGCCCCGTGTGGGCGGCGGGCCCCTCCCCTCCCTGCGTGGCGCGCCGCACCCACTCGGCCGGCAACACCCGGCACCGCTGCCACATCCCCTCCTCCAACATCAGCTGGCCGAGCTTCGCCAGGTCGAGCGGCTGGAGCTGCAGCCCGGACATGACCTGGGGATTTCCCGCACCATCCAGACTCCACCCAAACCGGGTGATGCCCAGGGGGTTGAAGATCGCCTGCCGCAGGTACTGGTCCAACCGTTGGCCAGAGGCCTTCCTCACGATGGCGGCGAGCAGGTTGACCGCCTTGTTGTTGTACCGGAAGGTGCTGCCCGGCGCCTGGTCCAACTCGGCGGCCAGCGCGAGCTTCACGAAGTCAGGGCTCGCGTAGATCTCCTCCGTCGTGCGGGCCGTCTGGAGTCCCGAGGTGTGGGTGAGCAGATGGCGCAGCGTGATGTCCTTCTTGCGGCCCTGATTCCACTCCGGGAAGTAGTGGTGCACAGGCTGGTCGAGTGACGGAATCTTCCCGTCAGCCAACAGCTTCAGGACGGCGAGCCCCGCGATGGACTTGGTGATGGACATGGCCTCGACATGGCTGGGGCCGGATCCGAAGGACCACTCGCCCACGAGCTTGCCGTTCTTCAAGACGACGAGCCCGGTGGACTTCGTTTCCTTGGCGCGGCGGACAAGCTGGGACAGAGCCTCCGGGTCGATTCCCTCCGCCTCGGGGGACGCCGCGTGCGGAAGGTCCATCGGTGCCGCGAGCGCCGTCGAGGTTCCCATCAGCACGAAGAAAAGGATCAGGCGGAACCTCCGGACGGCTGCAAGACGCTGCCAGGGGACGGTGGGCATGGTGAAGCCTCTGTACGGGGACGGCGGGTGGAGAAAGGAAGCCTGTCCCGCGCATGTCTCTGTCGTATGTGTCTCGTGTAAACGATTGTAACGGCCCTGCGGAGCCCCCACGGGCGTGACAGGGCACGCTACAAGCACAGGCCCTTGTGTCGCCGGAGCGCGGCAGCAACCGTGCGCGTCATCTGCGACCTGCTCGGGGTGCCCCATGACGGCGCGGAGCGCCTGCACGTCCTCAGTCGGACCATCGGCTCCCGGGCCTCGTCGCGCGAGGAGGCGACGGCGGCGCTGGCCGGACTGGATGAGGTCTTCCTGGCGCTGGTGGAGGCGAACCTGCGTGAGCCCACGGACACGCTCATCGGTCGCGTCGTGTCCGAGCAGGTGGCGACGGGCAAGCTGAGCGCCCCGGATGCCGCCGCCATGTTCCATGCGCTGTTCTACGCGGGCCACGGGCCGCCCGCGTACATGTTCGGCCTGGGCACGCTGGCGCTGCTGCTCGACCCGGAGCAGCTGGCGAAGTTCCGCGCGATGGAGGACCCGGCGGCCATCACCGCGGCCGTCCAGGAGCTCCTGCGCTTCGTCAACGTCTCGCACCTGGGCCGGCAACGTGTCGCCACGGTGGACGTCACCATTGGAGGCCAGCTCATCCGCGCCGGTGAAGGCATCCTCGCCCAGCCGGATTCAGCCAACCGCGACGAGACGGTCTTCGAGGATCCGGACCGGCTGGACCTCCAACGCGAGGTGCACCGTCACTTCGCCTTCGGCCATGGCATCCACCTGTGCACGGGACGGGCGCTGTCGCTCATCGAGTTCGAGGTGGTCTTCAAGACGCTCTTCCAACGCATCCCCACGCTGCGGCTGGCCGTGCCACCGGAGGAGATCCGCTTCAAGAAGGATGAGAACCTGCTCGGCGTGCACGAGCTGCCCGTCACCTGGTAGGCGCATCAGGGGGCCAGGGCCTCGAAGCGACAGTCCATGTCGCCCAGCACCGTCCCCGGCGACGTGATGAAGTCCGACCAGAACTCGAGCGCGTAGGTGGCGCTCTGGGGCGCGGTGAAGACAGCCCGCCAGCGCACGTCCTCCCGATCCTCCAGGGTGAACGCCTGGACCGCCCCCTTCGCGTCGCGGAAGCCCACAGCCGGCCGGTGCTTCGCGCCCGACACCTTCCAGGGGCAGTCGAGCTGGTAGCGACGTCCGGCGATGGCTTGGAACGTGTAGACGTCGTGGTCGATGACGTTGGCGATCCGGAAGGACAGCGTCTGGGGACCGTCCGGGATGGGCGTCGCCGTGTCCAGGGTGTCCCCGTGGTCGTCCAGGCCCTGGTCGTCCACCTGGAGCGTGTAGTTCCCCGTCACGTACTTCGCTTCAAGCACGGGCGTGCCCGTCATCTCCACGTAGTGCGTCTCCTGGGACGCCTTGAAGGACGTCGAGGCGGGGATGCCCGCGGAAGCGGGATGGGTGCCGAAAGGGCCCCCCGGCGCCGCGTCCTGGATTCTGCCCTGGCTCTGTCCCCTGAGGGCGGAGGACACCCGGTAGTGGTGCCCGGGCTGGACGGAGAGGGCGAAGACGTCCCGGTCTCCGAGCACCTCGATCTTCCCCTGCACGGACGCGGTGCCCGCCGGGACCGGGGTGGCCGCTTCCGGAGTGTCCCCGTGGTCCTCCCGTCCCAGGTCGTTCAGCACGCAGGTGTAGGGGCGGGACGGCTCGAAGACGGAGTTGGCCTGGATGGAGGCATAGTAGGTGCCCCCCAGGGATTTGATGCGGGCTTCGCCTTCGGTCTCCCGGTCGTTGACGTCATACGCGACGCCTTGGGACTTCTCCTGACCGTTGAGGAACCGCAGATCCCAGGAGGGGTTCGGGAAGGCGCAGCCGAGCGCGTAGACGTGGTCCACGGTGGTCTCGAACGACAGCAGATCCCGCTCGCGCCAGTGCTCGCCGTAGCCCGTGAAGGGCTTCTCCGACGGTGTCCAAGGCGTCGCCCGGAGGAGCAGGTCCCCGTGGTCGTCCGGCCCGCGGTCCACCAGGCGGAACTGGAACGGCACGCGGGGGTGGCTGTTGAGCGGGAGCAGATAGAACGTGTGCACGGCGCCGCGCTCCAGCCCGGACCAGTGCCGCGGGCTGGGGGGATAGCTGGTGCTGTCGCTGTACTGGTCGAAGGAGTCGAGCCGCGTGCCCGCGGCATCCCGCAGGACCACCGAGTAGCCCAGGCTCCCCGGTTCCACCGTGAGGTCGTAGTGCCGACATCCCCGGGCGACGAAGGCGAAGTGCACCGGCACGCCCCCTCCGGGCGGCCATGTGATGGTGTGCACTTCGTCCGAGGGCGTCAGCAGCGTGGCGCCATCCGGCACGCCCCCGTCACCCGGGTCCCCGACCGGCCCGTCGTCCGCGCAGGCGTCGTTCCCCGCGTCCGGCTGCGGCTCACTCCCGGCATCCAGACCGGCGTCCACGCCCGCATCCGCCCCCGCGTCCGTGCCGGCGTCGAGCACGAGCGGCGGGGGCTCCGGCGTGGAATTGCATCCCGCACCGAGGATGAGCCCGCCGGACAGGAGGAAGATGGACCGCCACCGCTGCTTCACGTTCATGTCAGGGCTCCAGGACCTCGAAGAGGACCGTGTGGTCGACGAGGTTCTCTCGCAGGTAGGCGGTCATCGCGAAGTAGTAGGTCCCCGCCGTGGGCAGGGTGAACTCCTTCACCCAGCGCGAGCCGACGTGCTGCCCGGGTGCCCGGATGGAGCGCCCCTGCGCATCGTAGAGCGTTGAGAACAGCTGCTCCCCGGTCGACGTGTCCCTCCAGTCGCCGCTGAGGCGATAGCGCCCGTTGGCGACGGCCTGGAAGGAGAGGTAGTCCGCGTCGATGAACTCAGAGATGTGCACGGTGACGGTCTGCGACGGTCCTGTCAGCGGCGTCGCGGTCTGCCGCGTGTCGCCGTGGTCGTCCAGGCCCAGGTCCTCGAACCGGAGCGTGTAGGGGGCGGACGTCCACCGCGCCCGCAGGACCCGGTCCCCCTGCACGCCCACGTAGTGGGAGGTCTCGGCCGCCTTGAAGGCCAGGACGATGTCGTCGAACCCGTCGAAATCTTCGCCCGGCGCCGCCGCGAGGACCCGACAGTCGGGCGGCGTGGCGCTGGGTTCGCAGGTCGCGCGGTAGTGGTGTCCGGGCTGGACGCTCAGTGCGAAGACGTCGAAGTCCGTACGGAAGTCGAGCCGCCCCGCGACGGAGGTCGTCCCCTCGGCGAGCGCGGTCGCGGTCTCCATGCGCTCACCGTGGTCCTCCGCTCCTTCGTCCTTCAGCCGGCACTGGTAGGCGGAAGGGGACGGGGCCACCAGGGAGTTGTTGGCCCGGACCATGGCGAGGAACCGCTCCGCTGGGGCCTTGAAGGCCGTGGAGGCCTGCAGCTCCGTGAAGTTCGCGCTGTTCACCTCGCTGACGGCGTAGCTCAGGACCGGATCAAAGAAGGACAGCCCCCAGCCCTGGTGCGAGAAGTCGCAGTCCATCGAATAGACGTGGCCCGCCACGGTGGAGAACGAGAACACGTCGCGCTCCCCCGGGTGCTCCCCCTGCCCCATCAGGGGTTGCTCCGAGGGGAGCCAGGGGTATGCCGTGGTGAGCAGGTCACCGTGAGCGTCCGGCCCCTGATCCACGAAGCGGAAGACAAGGTCCCGGGTGGTGGTCTCGAACGGCGCCACCGAGACCTCCAGCGTGTAGAAGCCCTCCAGGGTGAACCCCGACCAGTGCGTGGTCAGGGGTGGATCCCCGAAGACGCCTTCCCGGCGTTCGAGGACGGCTCCGGACGGGTCCTTCAACGTCATGACGATCCTCCGCCGGTACTCCTCGATGAGGAAGTCGTAGTGCCGCCCGACCTGTCCCAGGAAGGCGAAGCGGAGCGTGACCTGGGGGTCGGTCCACGCCACGGTGCGAACGCGCGTCGCGGACGGGCGAAGGAACGTGTGGCCCTCCGGAACGCCCGGCGGTGGGGGCTCCTCGGGCCCGTCGTCCGGGCCCGCATCGGCCCCCGCGTCCACACCGGCATCCAGCCCCGCGTCCACACCGACATCCGGACCCGCGTCGCCTCCCGCATCCACGCTCGGGCCCGCGTCCGACAGGGGAGGCAGCTCATCCGGAGTGGACTCGCACCCCGAGCCCATGAGCAGACACCAAGAAACGAAAAAGGCAGACAGCGAACGCGATTTCAAAGACATCTCATGGGCTCCCGGGACGGGGCGCACCCTAGCCGAAGAGCGCCTGGGGTTGCCACGGCCGCCTTGTCAGACTCCAAGACGGCCGGCGGGCGCCGAGACTGACGCCGCGTGGATCCGCACGCGGGCCCTGGTTTCAGTGTCCCCAGGTCCCCGAGTTCCAGAGCGGGGTGATGCCGTCCTTGTCATAGACGACGAGGTTGCCGTCGTTCTGGAGGATCAAATAGGCGCCCGGATGTCCCCAGGTCATGCTGGACCAGACAGATTGGCCGACTGTCGGGGTGCTCGTGCGGTAGACCACGAAGTTGCCATCGTCCTGCATGTGGGCTGACAGCGCTCCCTGGCCTCCGGTGTTCGCTGTCCACAGGGCGCTCGTCCCGAACCAGAGGACCAGGTTCCCGTCGCTCTGCAGGACGAGCGAGAACCGGCGGTCGTTCGACGACACCGACTGTCCCAGCGAGAGGCTCTGGCCGGCGACGAGGATGTGCGTCCCCACGCCCACGGCCTGCCAGGCGGCGGTCACGGAGGCGATGTCGGCCGCGCTGTACCCGAGCTGCGCGGCGGCCTGCTCCGTGGCCAGCTTCGCGTCGGCGAACATGGCCATCGTCTTGCCAAGCAGCAGCACCGTGTTGGCCCGGTGGAAGACCTGAGCCGCCTTGGCGATGCCGATTCCGCGCACGGCGATGGAGGAGCGGCCCCGTGGGTGCTGGCCGCCCTGGGACAGCAGGTAGAACGCCAGATTGGGGATGCCCGAGCTGTAGTGGACGTCGGTGAACGGGCTGAAGGTCTGGTCGAAGTAGTCCAACGACTGCCCATCCAGCCGCGGGTCGTTCATGTAGCGGAGGGCATCGCCAGACGTGGAGGGGGTATAGATTTCCTCCGCGCACTTCCAGGTGTTGGCATTCACCACCTGGCCGTTCCGATACCACTCGCAGACACTGCCCATGATGTCGGACATCGACTCGTTCAGGGCACCGGGCTCGGCGAAGTACAACAGGTTGGAGGTGGAGATCGTGAGCCCATGGGTCACCTCATGCGCCGTCACGTCCAGCGCGTTGACCATGCTGCCGAACGTCACGCCGTCGCCGTCCCCGTACAGCATCTGATTCTTCGAGCCGCTCCACGCCGCGTTGGCGTAGCTGTAGCCGTAGTGGACCGAGCTGACGAGCTTGGACCCCGCGCCGTCGTAGGAGTCGCGGTTGAAGAGGCTTTTGTAACAGTCGTAGGTCGTCCCAAGCAGGTCGTAGTTGGTATTGACCGTGGGGTCCGCGACCGCCGCGCCGCCCTCCGCCCGGACGAGGGTTCCCGGGAGGTTCGCGGAGCCTCCGTGGTTGACGTCGTACACCGCCCGGTTCTTGAGCGTGTAGATGTTCGGCAGCCGCTGCACGACCGACCCGCTCACGGCGTTGATGACGACGTCATCATCCACCGCCATTCCGTCCTTGCTCTGCCCCGTCACGTTCACGCGGTACACGAGGTCCAGCTTTTCACCCGCCGGCCAGTAGGCCATCCGAGGTTGCGCCTCGACCTCGATCCGGTCGAGCCGCGCGGAGTCCTGCCTGGCCACAGCGATTGCGTCCTCGGGGCTGAGCCGCGCGTCTCGCGGCGCGTCGAGGTCGGCGCGAGCGTTGCCGTGGACCGCGTAGACGGCGTCATTCCTCGTGTGGAGGACGAGCGCGGCGCCCACGACTTCGCGGCCATGCTTGCGCTGCGCATAGACGAAGTGCCGTTCGCCCAGGCCATCCGTGACGGCCCGCTGGAAGGCGAGCTCCGTGGGGTCCGCGTGGAACACCTTGCTCACCGCCAGGAGGGAAGGGCGCAGCGCGCTGACTTCCGCCTCCTCGGTCCGCTCCTTCCCGCCGAGCCGGAGCTGGCCGAAGTTCCCATTCGCGAACGTGGGCACATGGCCCTCGTCAGCGCCCACCACCTGGAGGTCGGAAATGGTGACGCCCAGGGATGCGTCCGGCTCGGCGCCGGTGTGCTTCTCGTGTTCTTCCGTTCCCTGGCAGGCCGAAAGGCCGACCAGGAGGCCAAGGGTCGTGAGACCCCGAAGTCGATGCGCGGTCATCATGGTGAGGCCAATGTTCCAAACCTGTTCACAAATCAATCAAGGAAAAACAGTCAACTCGCGGGCCTGAAGTTCCCGTGACGGACGTTTCGCGGCCCCGGAGGGCAGGAACCACTTTTTCGGGTCAGGAGGCGTTACTTCACCAACTGGAAGTGCCACCCCCGGGGGGACCCATGTCGCTGAAGCTCCTGTCGCGGACGGTCGCGTCCGCCTGTGTGCTGTTCCTGCTGTCGGCGTGCCAGAGCACGGGCAATCCCATACCGCCGCCCGGTGACACACCGTGCCGTGGCACCGCGTCCGTACAGACACCCGTGCGCGAGAAGTTCCTCAGGGTCGCGAAGCCGGTCCCCGGTGAGTACGTCGTCGTGCTCAAGGAGCCCCGGGAAGGGGACGCCGCGCCAGCGCCGGTGGTAATCGCGGGGAGCCTTACCGAGCGCTTCGGCGGCAAGGCCTTCCACGTGTACGCGCACGCGCTGCGGGGCTTCGCTGCGCGCATGAACGAGAAGCAGGCCCGTGCCATGTCCGCCGCGCCCGAGGTGGAGTACGTGCAGCAGAATGCCGTGGTGACGCTGGATGAGAGCCAGTCCGGCGCGACGTGGGGGATTGACCGCATCGACCAGCGCGACCTGCCGCTCAATCAGGTCTACCTGTACCAGACGCAGGGCCGGGGCGTGCACGTGTACGTCCTCGACACAGGCCTGCGCCCCACGCACCAGGAGTTCGCCGGGCGGGCGGACATCGCCTTCGATGCCGTCGGCGATGGACGCAACGGTGTGGACTGCAACGGCCATGGCACCCACGTGTCCGCCACGGTGGGCGGAAATGTGTATGGCATTGCCAAGAGCGCGTCGCTGCACGCCGTGCGCGTGCTGGGCTGCGAGGGCTCCGGGACGACGGCGGGCGTGGTGGCGGGCGTGGACTGGGTGACCGAGCACCACCAGTCCCCGGCGGTGGCCAACATGAGCCTGGGCGGCGGGGAAGACGCGGCGCTCGATGATGCCGTGCGCCGCTCCATCGCGTTGGGCGTGACGTATGTGTTGGCGGCGGGCAACGAGAACCAGGACGCGTGCAAGCGCTCTCCCGCGCGCACCGCCGAGGCCATCACCGTGGGGGCCACCAACAGCGTGGACCGGCGGGCGTCCTTCTCCAACCATGGAGACTGCGTGGACGTCTTCGCGCCCGGCGAGGGCATTCTCTCGGCCTGGACCAGCGATGACACGGCGACCCGAACGCTGAGCGGCACGTCCATGGCCACCCCGCATGTCACCGGCATCGTCGCGCTCTTCCTGGAGGCCCATCCCGGCTCCGCGCCGCAGGAGGTCAGTACCGCCATGACGGGCAACGCCACGCCGGACAAGGTGACCAACCCCGGGCGCTGCTCACCGAACCGGATGGCCTACTCAGGCTTCATCGAACCCCTGCGGGCCCCCACCGTCCGGAACGGCGGGGAGTAGGCACGCGAATTCTGCCCCTGGGCGGTGAAGGTCGTGGCTGCTGCCTGGGGCGGTGGCTGGCGCACGGCTTCGCGCGGGTGCCTCGCGGTCAGGGCACGGTCACCGTCACCGGGGCGCTGCGCGCGGAGTTGCCTGCGCGGTCGTAGGCGATGGCGACAATCGTGTGCGTGCCCGACAGGCCCGTGGAGTTCCACGTGCGCGTGTACGGCGCGGTGGTCGCGAAGGGCGTCAGCGTAGTGCCGTCCACCTGGAAGGCGATGGACGCCAGGTCCATGTTGTCACTGCCGGTCGCGGAGAGCGTGACGACGCCGCTGACCTGCGCGCCATTGTAGGGGGCGGTGATGGCCAGATAGGCGGGTGGGGTGTTGTCCACGTCCACGAATCGCGAGTGGCTGGACACGTTGCCTGCGCGGTCCGTCGCCTCGAGCGAAATGGTGTGGCGCCCATCGCTCAGCACACTCGTGTCCCAGTGGATGAAGTAGTTGATGCCGCCTGACCCGGCCAGCGAGGTCAGCAGGACCGAGTCCTGGAAGATCCTCGCCACGGCCACCCCCGAGACCGACTGGACGATCGACCAGCTCACGGTCGGCGTGCCACGCACGAAGTAGAAGCTGTTCTGGTTCCACTTGGGCGGGCCGGGGATGATCATGGGCGGGGTGTTGTCCACCGTGACGCTCACCGCTCCGGAGGTGCCCACGTTGCCGGAGGTGTCGAAGGCCCTGGCTGTCAGCGAGCGTGTGCCCGTTGTCGGCGATGCTGTATTCCACGCGATGGTGAACGGTGCCTGGGAGGCGGAGCCGATGAGCGAAGTCCCATCGAAGAAGTCCACCCGTGCGACCCCCACGTCATCAGTGGTGTCCGCCGCCACCGTCACCGTGCCGCGCACGAAGCTGCCCGCGTCCGGTGAAGTGAGCATCGCGGTGGGCGCCTGCGCGTCCTCGCACAGCAGGTTGCTCAGGTCGGTGGCACGGCGCTGAAGTTCGTTGAAGCCGTGCGTCAGTCCGTTCGGGTCCTGGGCGGTGGTTCCGCTGACGAATCCGGACACCTGGGCCTGCTGGCCCGCGGAGCGCGGAAAGACGTGGAGGAAGGTCGTGCCCGTCTCTTCCAGGTGGCAGCCATTGCAGGTGTTGAGGGCGAAGCGGTGCCGGGCCTCGGGGTGGGTCACGCCCGGAGGGGTCCACGGAAGGCTCGCCTCGGCGAAGGCGCCCCGGAAGGCGCCTGCGTCCGTCTGCAGCGGGACCGGCGGCACGCCGCCGTCCATCAGCAGGAGGGTGTTGTCGTTGATGAAGGCGGCCAGCGAATTGCTCGTGCGCAGCGACCTGCCAGGGGTCAGTGCGACGGTGTCTGACTTCAGCAGGCCCGTGGCGGCGTCCAGATGGAACTCGCGCAACTGCCAGGGCGACGCGAGGGCAATCTCATTGGTGCGAAGCTGGTTGAGCGCACTGCCGTTGGGGCGGCCCGGCGCGGCGTTGCGAGCCGTGAAGCGGTCGGTGATGGCCTGGAGCGCGGTGTTGAACGCGGCACTGCCGGGCGTCTGTGCGCCCAGCGCGTGCCAGCGGTTGGCCCAGTCGAGCACGTCCATGCGCGTCTTCGCGGGCAGGTCGTATTCGAGGATGACGGTGAACTGCAGCGGGTTGCCGCCCGCGTCAAGCACGCCGTAGACGAAGCGTCCCTCGCCCGCGCTGCCTAGCGAGAGGTCCCGCACGTCCACGCGGTTGACGATGGCCAGCAGGCGCATGGGCGATTTCGTCAGGTCCAGCTTGCCGTTCGGGCGCTTCGGCCAGGCATTGATGATCTGCGGAGTGATGGAGGAGCGCGCCGAGATGAGCTGTCCGTTGACCGTCTGTCCCGTCTCCCACTGCGCGAGCCAGTTGCGCACGAAGTCCTCGGGCGCCACCGGGCCGCTCATCTGCGCCATCAGCCGGCCGAAGCTCCACGCGCCATCCGCGATGCCGCTGCCTGTTGGCAGGATGCCGGACCACTGGGTGCGCGCGGCGTCATTCACCACGCCGAGGTCTCGGATGAACAGCTCGCGCTCCGGCACGATGGGGAAAGCGCACGCGAGGTTGGCGGTCACCTGTCGGAACTGCGGCGGGCGCTCGTGGGGTGGGGGGCTCTCCGGCGTGGCCTGGAGCGCATCGCAGCTCGCGGCACCCAACGCGCCTACACCCGCCAGCGCGGCAATCAGGCCGCGGGCCCATTTCGAAACCACCTTCATGTGCGTCCCCCTCGGGGTTGGGCACCCTCATGGGGATGGGGTGCCGCGGAAACCAGACTTGAAAACCAGACGATATCTCAGGGCCCAGCGAGGTGGGTTCCCAGCACTTCTTCAGGCGCGGCTCCGTGGCGGAATGAGCGCATCTTGTGATTCGATGCCGCTCAATCCCTCAAGGAGAGACACGTCATGAAGAGCTTCCTGGGTGTACTGACGGTGCTGGTCGTCCCGGTGCTGGTGGCCTGTGGTGGATTGGAACCTGTCGAGGCGCCGGAGTTGGAGCAGCAGTCGAGCGCCCTCGTCACGTGCTCACAAACCTGTCCTGATGGCTCGACGGTGTCTTGTGAGGGGAACACCTGTTCGGTGCAGGCGGACTCCGTCGAGTGCGATGGCTTTTACAACATCTGCCTCCCCTCCACGCCCATCTGTGGGCTGAACAATCGCTGCAGCAGGCTCGCGGGGACCCCGTGTTCGCCCGTTGGCGGGTCGCGGAGTTGCTGCCTGCCGGGCCACCCCAATCCCAATTGCTTCTGTACGCCCCTGGGCGTCTGGGCCTGCAGCGCGCTGTGACGCGCCAACGCGGACGACCGCTGTCAGCTGCCGTCCGCGCCCCCTGCTTCATCCTCCCCGGAAATCATTTCCGGGGCGGCGTGGCGCACGCACAGCTCTCCTTGTCATACCCTTTCAGGTGGGCTGGCTGCAGGCCTCTGTCTTAGCCGGGAATCTGGATTGAGCGCCAGTCGTGCGGGGGGCGTCATGGCACGGACGTCAGTCGTTGACCCAGCAGAACCACTTGTTGAAGGGGACATCCTGGCAGTAGCACTCCCCCGGAGCGCCATTGGACCACTGACAGAAGTTCGACGTGTCATAGACACAGGGGCGGGTCTGGAGCGTCTCGCAGCTGTCGGCAAGCGCCGCGGAGTCCTGGCCGAGTGACTCTCCGCTCTCGGCGCCCTCCGGCACTTCCGTGCCTCCACAGCCCATTCCAAAGACAGAGACGACAGCGGCCATCGCGAGCCCACGAAGAAACATGATGCCACTCCCTTTCGCTGATGAATTGCGGATGCAGGAGACACGCCGCCTCTGACAGGGAATTCCCGGCCAGAGGCGGTTGCCGCGGGAACTTCAGTTGCTCAAGCAGACCCACTTGTTGAAGGGGATCTCCTGACAGAAGCACTCGCCAAAGGTGCCATTGGCCCACTGGCAGCCCGTCTCCGCCCCCGGAGAACAGCGGCGGGTCTGGAGCGTCTCACAGCTGTTGGCGAGCTCGGAGGAGACCTGACCGGCCTGCACATCGCTCTCGACACCGTCCATTCCTTCAGCGCCACCACAGCCCATTCCGAAGATGGAGACGACGGCGAACATCGCGAGTCCACGAAGCAACATGTGACGCTCCTTTTCGCTGGTGAGGTGTTGATGCAACAGCGGACGAAAGGGTTGGTCAAGGTTTACATGGAAAGCCGCGATGACACTGAAAAGCTACGCACGGAGCGGTCTCCGCGGAGTGCCCGTCAGGGTTTGGCTGCAATAGGACGCTGCTTCGCACGCAGGCTCAGCAGAACGCCCGCGAGCAGCGCGGTGCCACCCAGGAGCAGCCGCTGGGTGAGGGGCTCTCCGAGCAGCAGCACCGCGCCCACTGCCGCGATGACCGGGACGCACAGTTGCACCACCGCTGCGCGCGCGCTGCTCAGGTGGGGCAGCGCTGCGTACCAGAGGCTGTAGCCCACGCCCGAGGCGAGCGCGCCTGAGGTGACGGCGAGCAGCAGCCCCTTCGGCGACGGGGGTGGGGCCGCGTCCAGCGCGCGGGCGAACAGCACGAGTGCCAGGGCCAGTGGCACGCCGCGCACGAAGTTGCCAGCCGTTGCCGCGAGAGGATCCGTGCTCCCACGCCCCCGCAGGCTGTAGATGCCCCACGCCACGCCCGCCGCGGCCATGAGCCCCGCGCCGAGCGCATCCGGCGCGCTCGCTCCAGGAAGCGTGAGCCCCGCGAGCCCTGCGAGTGCCACCGCGAGCCCCGCCCACTCGAGCGCGCGCGGCCGCTCACCGCGCGCGAGCCCCGCCGCGAGCATGGTGAGCTGCACGCAGCCGAAGAGCAGCATGGCGCCCACGCCCGCCCCGATACGCACGTACGCGAAGCTGAATCCGGCCGCATACACGAAGAGCGCGAGCGCAGAGGCCCAGCTCCCGTGCTCCGTCGCCTTGCCGCCGCCCCGTCGGAGCCGCAGCAGCACCGCGAGCACCAGCGCTCCCGACGCAAGCCGCACCAGCGTGAACGAACCCGCGTCGATGCTGCGCGCCGCGCCACCCGAGAGGGCAGCGCGGCACAGCAGCGAGTTCGCGGCGAAGCCCAGGAGGGCAAGCAGGGTGAGGAGGGGAGTGCTCACGCAGCATCGGACATAGCGGGCCGCGTGACGCGCGTCATGTCTCCCCGGGCATCACCTTCCGGCTGAAGTGTTTCTGTCAACCCGCGCTGGCCTCCTACACGTTCGTCACCCGCGCGAGCTCGCGCTTCGCCTCGGCCTTGGTGGGACGCACGAGCCGCTGCTTGCCTGCACCCTTCCTCGGCCCTTCGAGCACCCGGCGCGCCTCGACTTCTTGGGTGACGGGAAGATGGCGCCTGTCGGCAGTGAAGGGCATGCCGTCGCCGGGCCGGGTGGAAACATCCCGTGGCACCGGGCTTGAGGCACGCCTCCGCACGTTGGGGTGCGTGTAGGTGTGTTTTCTCTCCGATGCGTCTTGCCCGAGTCAGGGGGGCGCCCGAAAATGCCGCCCCATGCGTTTAATCCTGATGGCAGTGCTGTGTGCCTCCGTGTTGGCGGGGTGCAAGAAGGACGACTCGAAGGCCGGAGCGCTGAACGTCACCCTCGCCTACAGCGGCTTCGCGCGCGGATGCGTCACGGTGACCGCCACGGACGTGGACAACGCGGCGAACACGAACAGCCTCAACGTGGCGATCCCCGGCAACACGCCGGGCAGCGTGTCGGTGGCGGTGTACCGGAAGAAGGACTGGGGCCGCGTGCTGAGCGTGACGACGCAGCTTCATGAGGTCGACTGTTCGACCCCCGCGTTGGGCGACCCGCAGGAGAAGAAGGCGGAGGTCCCCGTGGAAGGCTCGCTGGACGTGGCCTTCGTCGTGCGGGCCAACGATGCGGATGGGGACGGCTACTTCAGCAGCGACGACGCCGAGGGTGTCGTCACAGGCTCGGACTGCAAGGATGGGGATCCCACCGTGCACCCCAGCGCCGAGGAGGTGTGCAACGGAAAGGATGACAACTGCTCCGGCGATGAGTCGGACGCGACGGACAAGCCGACCTGGTACACGGACGCGGATGGGGACGGTTACGGAAGCACCGCGGTGCGGTTCTGTATCAAGCCTGCTGATGCCGTGGTCGCTGGTGGTGACTGCAACGACAATGACAAGCTCGTCCGGCCGGGACAGTTGGAATTCCGTTGCGATGGCAAGGATGACAACTGCAATGAGATGATCGACGAGATTTTCGACGTCGACGGTCCTTGCAAGGATGAGCTCAAGTGCGTGGGCAAGAACGCGTGTGCCTCTACCCCTAGCCAGACGACCTGTGTGCGGCTCCCGAGTGAGAATCCGGTGGCTTGGTTCGTGGACAGCGACGGCGACGGCTTCAAGGGACAGGACGTAGGGCTGGGCTGTGAGTCGCCCGTGGATGGCGGTGTTCCCCAATCCGAGGACTGCGATGAGAGCTCTGTCTACGTCGGGAATGGGCTGGCGGAGGTCTGCGACCGACTGGACAACAACTGCTCCGGCACCGTGGACGAGGGATGCACTGTCCCCGATTGGGGCACCGACGCAGGGGTTCTCGGACCCTCGGATAGGCTGAATTCCATTGCCCTTTACGACCAGGGGCAGAAGGGATGGATCGCGGGCCCGAACAAGCTCGCTCATCTGGACAGTGCGACCCCTGGCATCAAGGAGTTCACGGCTGATTCTTGTCGGAAGTCCTGGAATGCGGTCTGGGCTGCCCAGGATAGTCGAGTCTTCGTTGTCGGAGAGGACGGGTGGCTGTCGACTCGGAAGCTCGTCGAAGGCAGTGAAGAGTGTTTCACGCCTCAGGTTCCGACCGACAAGAACAATACGGACTTCAATGGCATCTTTGGGATTGATGACGCAGCGGTCGGTGCCACGATCTTCGCGGTCGCGAGCAACGGAAGGATCTATCGCTGGGCTCCGCCCTACATCAACCCAACCGACCTGGTTGAGATCGCGCAGGTCCCCGCGAACCTCCGTGCGATTGGAGGCTTGAAGTCAGTGGATTCGCTCCTGGCGGTAGGCAATGCGAACGCGGACGACAAGGCTCAGGCCTATCGTGCCAACTCGACAGGCGCCACTTGGGCGCCTGAGTCTCTGGATGCTCCGGATACAGGCTTTGTGCACGCGGTGCATGTCCTGAACGGTCATTATGCATACGCAGCGGGCGACAAGGGGCGGGCCTACGAGTGGACCGATGGAGCAGGCTGGCGTGCCCTGCCGCAACTCCCGATTCCCAGCGGTGAGACGGCTGTCCCGGATATCCTGGACGTGCTCTCCTTCAGCAAGAATGGCATCTATGCGGTGACGACCGCGAAGACGATTGCGTTCTTCAATGGCAGCACCTGGCGCACCGAGCACACTAACGCGAAAACATTGAGGTCTCTGGACGGACCCAAGCCCACGCGTTTTGCCGCGGCGGGCGACGGCAGCACGATTGTGAACTTCACGGCTCCCGAGCCGACGCCTCCCTGAGCCATCCGAAACCGGCTGGAATCGCGCGCCGACTCCATCGGCGCGCTTTTCCCCGGGGCCCATGGTACTGGGACGCTCCAGCACTGGCAGGTCGACGCTCTTGTCCCAACCCTCGGTTCGCTCCTCATCACCGGCTCAGGTCTCATCGCGGGACGCCGCCCCACCGACGGCGGCGTGGCGGGACACGGTCCTTCGCCTCGGCGTCGTCCTTTGGGTGGTCGTGCTGTACGCGGCCTTCCAGCCGGGGCTGATGTCGGTCGACACCATCGACCAGTACGCGCAGGGCCTCCGCGGCGTCTTCGATGACGTCCACCCGCCCCTGGGCTCGTTGCTGCTGGGCCTCAGCGGGAGGCTGGTGGGCTCTCCGTGGCTGATCCTCGTGGGCCAGCTCCTCCTGCTGGCGGGGAGCATGGCGCTGCTGGTGCGTTCTCCCGATGGG
The DNA here is from genome assembly GCF_003668935.1 of Corallococcus sp. AB032C. NCBI lineage: Bacteria > Pseudomonadati > Myxococcota > Myxococcia > Myxococcales > Myxococcaceae > Corallococcus > Corallococcus sp. AB032C. The sequence goes on from NZ_RAWP01000007.1 coordinate 95,014, forward strand.
CGCATGCGACGCAGGGGCCTGCTCATCCTCGGGGCCTTCCTGGTCGTGCCGACCGTCTGGGCGCTCGCGGTCACCCTCTGGAAGGACGTGATGGCGGCGGCGGTGCTGCTCGGCGCGGTGGCCGCGCTCAAGTGCCGCCGTCCTCTCCTGGCGCTGGTGCTGCTGATGGCGGGCACGGCGTTCCGTCACAACGCGCTCGTCGCGGCCCTGCCCCTGGCCATTCCCGTGATGGCCCAGCTGTCGCGACCGAGGTGGCGCTGGCCGCTGCGGGCCCTGGTGCTCGCGGGCCTCGTGGCCGGACTTGTCCTCACGCCGTCCCTGATCAACCGCGCGTTGGGCGCCAGCAAGGCCTGGGCCGCGGGCCAGCTCTTCGTCTTCGACCTCGCGGGCATCTACGTCACGCACCCCGAGCTGTTCCCGGGCTCCACGCTGGAGCAGGACACCTCCGCCGCGGAGCTGGCGCGCAGCTACTCGCCCTTCCACGTCTGGTTCCTCCTGGCGGGCGCTCCGGATGCTCGGCCGGTCCGCCTTGAAAGCCTGCCCGGCCGGCGCGACGTGCTGGTGCGCGAATGGACCCGCGTCGTCCGAGCGCAGCCCGTCGCGTACGCGCACCACCGCTGGGAGACCTTCCGGCGCCTCATCGGAGCCTTCGAGGGGCCGGTGTTCTTCCCCTTCCAGGCGCGCATCGAGCCCAACCCCTGGGGGTTCCAGCTGCCAGAGCAAGGCTTGCTGCACCAGTGGCTGCGGAGGGGCGCGGACCTCGTGAGCAACTCCCTGCTGTTCCGGGGCTGGGCCTGGCTGGGAGCGCTCACCGCGCTGGCCCTGCTCTCGCTCTTCGACGTGAGACGCCGGCCTCTAGCGTTCTTCACCGCGCTGTCGGGCCTGGGCTACGGACTGAGCTACCTGGTCATCAGCATCGGCTGCGACTTCCGCTTCCTCTACTGGTCGGTCATCGCCACCTTCGCCGCGCTCGCCCTGCGGGTGACCGGGGAAGCTCCCGCGACCCAGACACCGTCCAAGTAGGTCCGGTCCGAAGGCTGCCGCCTTCGCACGCCAGGGGGAGAGCAGTCGGCGCTCATCCGGCTGGACGCAGGTTCGAGCCCTGCCCCTGGAGCGCTACTTCCTCCGGCGCCAGAGCCGCACCGTGGCGAGGAGGCCCAGCACCGTCAGGCCCCCTCCCGCCTGGGTGCAGCCGCTCTTGGAGGGGTTCTTGATGGGCTCCTCGTCCTCGGGGTCTTCGACCACGCCAGTGCCCCCGTCGGCGCAGCCACCGGTCATGCAGTGCGTGGCGCAGCGGAGCTCGAAGTCCACGCTCAGCGGCGGCAGCGTGATGTCCGCGTGCTCCAGCGTTCCCCGCAGCGTGGCCCGATGTCTTCCGGGCGTGAGGCCCAGGCCGGGCGGCGGCGGGTTGTACGTCGTGCAGACCGTGTAGAGGAACAGCAGCTGCCGGTTGTATTCGTACTTGTGGCTGTCCGGGTTGTCCTCGCCCGTCGAGGTCAACCCGTGGTGATTGGCGAATGACCAGGGCTGCCCGTCCACCTCCACCGCCCAGTGCACCCAGGGCAGGAACGGCACCAGCTCCGGTGATGGGGTGAAGCGCAGCGTGGTGGCGTCGCCTTCCTGCGGGCTTCCGCAGTTCGAGTCTCCGAACACCGGGAACGCCCCCCGGCTCGGCGTGTCCACGCTCAGCGTGCCCAGGGTCGTGGGCAGGGGCAGCTCCGGGCCCGCGGTGAAGGTCGCGGACTGCGTCTGCGTCTCCTGGTACTGGCAGAGGCCCTTCGCCTCGATGCGGTACTGCGTGCCCGGCACGAGCGGCGCCTTCGGGACCACGACGTGCGTCCTACGGCCGCCATTCGCCAGCGTGAAAGGCACCGGCGTGCCGTCCGACTGGAGCAGCCGGAGGGTGGAGACGTTCGTGTTCTCCAGGAGCGGCGGTACCACCACGAGCCCGGGGACGTTCGCGGGAACCGCTCCGCCGTCCTCGGGGAGCGGGAAGCGGACATCCACCATGCAGTTGGGCGCGGCGCATGCCTCCGCGGAAGGCGGCGCGAGCGCCCCCAGCCCCAGGAGGAACATCCCCACCGCGCCCCATGTCCAGGTGTGTCCGTGCATTTGCTTCATCAGACACTGGAGTCCGGGAGCGTGGGACATGCCTCAGGGAAGATTCGTGCGCGGCCCGCGTCGCCAGAGCCGGAGGGCCGCCAGCACGCCCAGCACCGACAGACCGCCTCCGGCCTGCGAGCATCCCTTGGCCTTCGGCGTGAGGTTGTCATCCGGGTCGGTGCCGGCGTCGGGGATAGGCTCGGTGTAGCCGCCGTCGGAGCCAAAGTGAGGACAGTTCACCTCGAAGGAGGTCTCCAGCGCGGGCAGCGCCGTCCCCGACTGTTCGAGCACCGGACGCAGCGTGGCCGTATGTACTCCGGGCACGATGCCCTCGGCCGAGGGCGGCATCCCGGGGGACTCGTAGCCACAGAGCGTGTAGACGGTCAGCAGGTCCCGCATCGTCCTGAATCCATCCGCGGGGATGACACCGCCGCTGGCATCCACCGCGCCGTGCGGGGCCGTGGCCCACGTCTGTCCATCCACCTCCAGCGTCCAGCGCACCCACGGCAGGAAGGGCACCAGCTCGGGGGCGGGGGTGAACTCCAGCGTCACCCAGCCACCGATGTAGCCCGACGCGCACGACGCGCTGCCGTCCCAGACCTTGATCTGCCCAAGCTGTCCGTCTCCCGCCTGCAGCACGCCGGTCGTCGTGGGCAGCGCGGCCTCCGGGCCCGCGGTGAAGTCCGCCATCGCGACGAACGGATGCCCACCACCTCCGCCACTGCAAGGGACGGTCCCCTCCAGGTGGTAGCGCGTTCCGGCAACGAGCGGGGCGGTTGGGGCGAGGACGCCGCTGTTTCCGGGGCCCTTGATGAGGCGTGCCTCCACGTCCACGCCTGCCTCTGTTCGCAAGCGCAGGCTCTGCTCCTCTACCCACTCATAGGCGGGAGGCACCACCACCAGGGCGGGCACGTTCGCCGGGACGACCGCGTCCGGGGGCAGGGGAACGCGGCTGCCCTCCACGGTGCACAAGGGGCGTCCGCACGCCTCCGCCGAAGGGGGCTTCAGCAGGCCAAAGCCTCCCAGGAACACTCCAATCGTCAGCGCCGTCCATCCGGGTGTCTTCATGGCCCTTGAGACACGCGGGCCCGGCGGGTTGGGACATGGCGTTTCCGGCATGCGCCGGTTCAGGCAGGACCGCGACCGTTCAGCGAGCGGGGCCGACCGTCCGGCCCGCGGGTCCAGGATGCGGCCCTGTCCGCGGCCCATACTGCCGGACATGCGACGCAAACTCGTGCTGCTGGTGCTGGCCGTGGCGGTGTGGCTGCCGGCGCTCCACCTCCTGTTCCGGCCCCGCGACCGGGAAGCGCTGACAGCGGCGCTGGCCCTTCGCCAACGCACGTTCTCGCTCCAGGAATCGAGCGCGGAGCGCGACGTGCTCCACCGCACGAACCCGGAGTGGGACCTGATGGTGCGCACCTTCTCCGTGCTGTCGTTCGCGAACCTCGCGCTGTCGGAGCCCGCGCGAAAGGTGGAGCACCTGGCCGTGGTGGACGTGCTCATCGCCCGGACGCTGCGAGACGAACTGCGGGCGCATGAGGCCTTCTTCCTGCCCTACGTGCACGCGGGCCCCTTCAAGGACCCGGCCGGGCGCAGTCTCTTCGTGGACGGTGAGCTGGCATTGATGCTCGCCGCGCGCCAGATGGTGGAGACGCGCGCGGACTACGCGCCGCTCTTGCGCGAGCGCGTGGACCTCATCGCCGGACAGCTGGAGCGCGCGCCGGTGCTCGCGGCGGAGAGCTACCCGGACGAGGGCTGGACCTTCTGCAACACGTTGGCGCTCGCGGCGCTGCGCCTGTCGGACAGGGTGGACGGGCGGGACCATGGCGCGCTCCTGCGCCGGTGGGTGGCCTCCGCGCGGGAAAACCTGTCCGACCGTCGGACAGGTTTGCTCGTGTCCAGCTTCACCTACGACGGCGTGACGAAGGATGGGCCGGAGGGCTCCACGCTGTGGCTCGCCGCGCACATGCTCCAGGTGGTGGACGCGGACTTCGCGAGCGACCAATACCAGCGGGCCCGCGCCGCGCTCCTGGGGCAGGCGTTGGGCTTCGCGTGGGCGGGGGAGTGGCCAGCGGAGGAGGCCACGGTGCAGGACATCGACTCCGGGCCCACGATTCCGTGGGTGAACGCGAACGCGGGCTCCAGCGGGCTGGCGCTCGTGGGCGCGGCGGCGTTCGACGACGAAGAGGTGCTGGATGGGCTGCTCACCAGCCTCCACTTCGCGGCGTTCCCGGTGCACGACGACACCGGCTTGCGCTTCGCGGCGGGCAATCCGCTCGCGGACGCGGTGCTGCTGTACGCGCTCGTCGAAGGACCCCTCTGGCGCCTCGCGCGGGCGCCGCACCTGGAGGCACACCGATGATGCGACACCCGTTCGTCATGGCCGCGCTGGGCATCGGCGCGCTCTTCCTGTCGCTGCACCTGGGCGGAGGTCGCGAGTCCGTGGGCGTGTTGTCCGGGACCGTCGTGGGCGGCCCGTGGAGCATGGGCTTTGGAGTCCTCTACGCGCTGGCCTGGTTCGGCATGGTGCTGGTGGCGCCTGTGCTGCTGCTGGCGGGGCTGGTGGACGCCGCGCTTCAGAGCAGCTCGAAGGTGAGCGTCACGTCACAGCGGGAGTAGGAGTCCTTCGCCCGGCTCATCTCCAGCGAGATTCGCAGCTCCTCGTCGTTGGTGAAGCGTCCGCCCTCCGCCGTCGAGCAGAAGCTGTTGGCCCAGCGGGGACGGCGCGAGGTGGACGGGCTGTCGAGCGCGGGCCCGGCGTTGGCGGATGCCCTGGCGGCGGAGGCCTCGGAGCCGCGCCGGGAGGGCGGCACGGACCTGGGCTTCCTCCAGCCGCCGCCTCCGCTCACGCCCGCGGTCATCAAGGACTTCGTTCGCCGGTACTTCGTGGAGGAGCGCTCCGTGCGCATCGTGAGCACGCCGCTCTGAGCCTGGCTTTCAGCGCCGGTACAGCGCGCCGCCCTTCATCACCAGCCGCACCTGGCGCACGGCGCTGATGTCCTGCGTGGGGTCGCCCTCCACGGCGACCAGGTCCGCGAAGAGCCCGGCCTTCACCTGCCCGACGCGGTCCTCCCAATGCAGCATGCGCGCGTTGCCGGAGGTGGCCGCCTGGAGCGCCTGCGCGGGCGTCACGCCGCTGGCCACCAGCAGCTCCAGTTCGCGCGCGTTCTCCCCGTGCGTGAAGACGCCCGAGTCCCCACCCACGCACAGGGGCACGCCCGCCGCCAGCGCGGCCTTGAGGCCCTCGCGCTTCTTCTTCGAGGACTCGGGCTCCGGGTCCACGCCGCGCTTCCAGCCGCGGTACTGGAGCATGGCGTCGCCCGCCGCCAGCGTGGGGCACAGGAACACGCCCCGCTGGGCCATCAGCTTCCAGACCTCCGGCGTGCCCGCGTCGCCGTGCTCGATGCTCTCCGCACCGGCGAGCACCGCGCGCTTCATGCCCTCCGGCGTGCTGGCGTGTACGGCCACCGGACGTCCGCCGCTCCTCGCCGTCTCCACGATGAGGCGCATCTCCTCCTGGGAGAAGGTAGGGAGCGCCTCGCCGCGCGGACCCCAGCGATAGTCGCCGTAGACCTTGATCCAATCCGCGCCGAGCCCCATCTGCCCGCGCACCGCGCGCGTGAGGCCGTCCACGCCGTCCGCCTCCTCCGCGCCCTGGGGCACCGTCCATTCGGACGCGAAGCCCTTGGGGCCGTAGCTGCCGGTGGCCACCAGCGCGCGCGTGGTGACGACCATGCGCGGGCCCGGGATGATGCCCTGGTCGATGGCCTGCTTGAGGCCCACGTCCGCGTCCGCCGCGCCCTCCGTGCCCAGGTCGCGCGTGGTGGTGAAGCCCGCCATCAGCGCCGCCTTCGCGTGGTTGGTGGCCCGCGCCACGCGCAGCGCCAGGGACTCCTTGAGCACCTGGTCGTTCCAGGTCGCCTCGTTGTACGGATGCAGGAACAGGTGCGAGTGGCCCTCGATGAGGCCGGGCAGCAGCGTCGCGCCGGGCAGGTCGATGACCTCCGCCCCCTCCGGCGCCTTCACGCCCTGGGACGGTCCCGCGGCGACGATGCGCTCGCCGGTGACGACCACCACCCAGCCCGTGTGGGGCTTCGCGGTGGTGCCGTCGAAGACGCGCGCGGGGCGCAGCACGTAGGAACGGGCAGGGGCCTGGGCCCGCGCGGACGCGGAGCCGAGGACCGCGGACAGGACGGTGGCGAAGAGCAGGGCGCGCATGTGGAGGCGCAGTCTGCGCGCGTCGCACCGTCCGGGGCCATCGGGTTTGTAGGGCAGGTTTGTCTGGAAGGCTTTTCTTCCCGCGCGCTGTCAGCTTGTCTGGAGTTGTGCGTCGAGGGCCCCGGCTTTCGAATGCCGCACCGTTCTTCAGGGGGACCTTCATTGCATCGCTTGATTGCGCTCGCCGTGCTGCTGTGCGTCGCCTGTGGCGACAAGACCGACCCGCCCACCCACGCTCCAGACGCGGGGACGGAAGGCCCGGCCACCCTCATCGTCCATTCGGACTGGTGGGACTTCGTCGCCGGACTTGGCGACATGCGGGGCATCACCGTCCTCCTGGGGGACGGCAGCCGCTTCCGTCAGCCGCTGGGCCGTGACGGCATCGCACGGTTCCATGACGCGGCCATCACCGGCCCCCAGGACATCACCGTCGTCATGGTGGGCGACGGCAAGGTGTGGGCCAGCACGACGCTGAACGTGGAGGGCACGGAGGTGTGGGTCCGCTCCGGCTCCGGCTTGCTCGGAGGCTTCCCGGGCAGCCGGCAGGCCACCCTCGCTGGCCGCGTGACGAACCTCTCGGGAAGACCTGCGCAGGTGCGCGTGGTGGGGAAGGGCTTCGCGGGTGTCACCAACACACAGGGGGATGGCACCTTCATCATCGAGGTCTGGGGCGAGACCGCCGGCGAGGTGGCGCTGTTCGTCACCGACAACCCCCAGCAGGTTTCGGCCGTGGGGCTGTTGAGGGACATCGCCGTGGGCGAGGGGCGGACCACCAGCGGGCTGGTCATCCCCCTGGATCACCCGGTGGATCAGCGGCTGCCCGTGGAGGTGACGAACCTCCAGCCCTATGGGGCGCTGTCGAGCGTCACCGCCACCTTCTCGCTCGGGTCGGAGTACCTCTTCACCACGAGCACCCCCGGTGCCACGCCCATCGAGGTCCCGGCCATGGCCCGGACGCCGCCGTTCGACACCGTGGGTGTCCGCTTGTCCGCGACGGCGGGCAGCGATGAGCGCATCGCGTCTGGGCGGGTGGTCGTGAACGCGCCGCTGGCCGCTGGGGGTGTCACGTCGCTGGCCCTGCCCGCGCCCGTGACGCTCACGTCGCCTTCGCCGGGCACGGAGGCGGCGCCCGGCTCGGGACCGCGCTCCGGGCTGACGCTGCGCTGGAGCGCCGACCCCGCCGTGCACAGCGTGACGATTCGCATGATTCCCCAGCAGGCGCCGGAGCTCGACTGGTACGTCACCGCCCCCGCGACCGTGGGCAGCTTCACTCCCTTCATCCTCCCCGCGGAGGTGTCGCCGCTGCGGGAGCTGGGCGCGGGTCGCTACTTCGTGCAGTGGTCCTCCCGCTCCCTGGGGATGGGCCACGGCTACCAGGACCTCTACACGGCGGCCCCGCCGGTGGTCGAGCCGGACTCGTGGAGCTCGAACACGTACGGCTACTCCGTCCTCCAGGACTGACGCGCGTGCTGGCGCTACGGCGCCAGCGCGCGGAACACCTTGGTGTCACCGTCGTAGTTGTTGGGGTTCCAGTACACCTTGTCCGCGCCGTCCCGGCCGTCGATGTCCGCGAAGAAGAAGCCGGTGTTCTCCGAGTTGCTGAAGCCCGTGTTGTCCATCACCGGGCTGCCCGCGAAGTTGGTGCCGGTGCTCGGATAGACTTGCATCCGGCCCTCGCGGAAGCCCGGCCGCCAGAAGACCTTGTCCGCCTTGCCGTCACCGTCCACGTCCGCGAAGTAGAAGCGGGACGTGTCCACGCCGCTGGTGCCTGACTCGTGCAGGAAGAACAGCGCGAACGCCCCCGCGCCGGTGGAGCGGTACACGCGCGTGCGGCCGCCTTCCTGGTCAGGATTCCAGAGGATGCGGTCCGCCTTGCCGTCGCCGTCCACGTCCGCGAAGTACACGCGGGTGCCCACGCTCGTGTTCGCTCCCGTCGTGCTCGTCACCGCTGCGCCGAAGGACACCGTGCCGTTGCACTTCGACACGAAGGTGTCGAACGCGCCGGACCTCTGCGTGGGGGTCCAGCGCACCAGGTCCGCGCATCCGTCGCCGGTGATGTCCGCGAAGAAGAAGCGCGTGGCGTCGCTGGTGCTCGCCGCCTGGGTGACGGCCACGCGGTCGCCGAAGGTGCCGTCGCACTTCGCGGGGTAGATGCGCACCTCGCCGTCCCCCAGGTTGGGCCTCCAGAGGACCTTGTCCGCGCAGCCGTCGCCGGTGACGTCCGCGAAGAAGAAGCGCGTGGTGGCGACACCGCTCGTCGCGCCCGTGTTCTTCACCGCCGTGGCGAAGCCGCCGTCGCACTTCGACTTCGCCACCCACGTCTCGCCTTCGCCCACCGCGTAGTTCCAGGTGATGCGGTCCGCGCAGCCGTCGCCGTCCACGTCCGCGAAGAACAGCTGCGTGCTGGTGGACGTGCCGTTGGGCGTCGGCGAAAGGGTGGAGCCCGCGGCGAAGATGGACGGGCGAAGGGTGGCGAGCACCGGGTAGTGGTCCGACGGCGTGAGGCCGCCGCTCTCCGTCCGGTCGATGGCGGGCGCGGACGAGGTGAGCGCGCCACCGTTGTGGAAGATGTAGTCCAGCCGTTGGTACTTCGTGGAAGTGGAGCCGCTCCACGCGTTGTTGAACGTGGCGTCTTCCTCTCCCGTCACGCCGTCGAAGCGCGCGGTGCGGAACAGCCGGGCCCCGCCCTCCAGGTCCGCGATGGTGGTCTCCCCTGGCGTGGACTGGCCCTGCGCGTCGGAGTTGAAGTCCCCCATGGCGATGACCGGCAGGCCCCCGGGCTTCGTGGCCAGGAACGACGCCATCTGCTCGGCTTCCTTGAGCCGCCCCAGCGAGCACGCCGCCGCGTAGGCGAAGTGCGTGTTGGCCACGAAGTACACCTGGCCGGACGTCAGGTCGCGCAGGCCCACCCAGGCAATCTTCTTCCCCTCCGCGTGGCTGAAGCACGTGGCGCTGGAGGCATAGGGATTCACGAGCGCCTCGTTGCCCTGGCCCACCTCGGGGGCAATCTCGAAGCGGCTCTTCTTGAAGAAGATGAGCTTCGGGCTGCCGCCGCCCGGGTTGTAGACACCGTAGGGCTTGTCCGTGCTCGTGAGCCCCGCGATGAGGTCCGCGGGGATGCTGGGGCCGCCCGAGGGCGCCTGGGCCTCCTGCACGCCGACGATGTCCGCGTTGTTCGCGAGGATGCGCTGGAGGACCGCCGCCTTGCGGTTGGGCCACGCGCGCACGCCCGTGTCCAGGGGACCGCGCACGTTGTACGTCATCACCCGGAACGCCTTGTGCTCCGTCGTCGCCAACGCCCGTGACTGTCCGGGCAGCGCGTCAGGGGAGGGCGGCGCGCCTCCGTCCGGCCCGCAGGCCAGCAGAGGAGTGAACACCGAGAGCAGCGCGGCGGCGCACGCGAGATGGGGACGGAAGCATCGCATTGCTGCGATTATAAATGTAAAACGAGAAATAGCATAAATTCCTTCCAGGCATGCTGGCGCGCCGTGGATGTCTCACGGCGCGCGGAGGCCGCGCCCGGCGTGGGGAACCGGACGCGGCCCGTGCATGACTGCGATTGCGAGCTACTGGCGCACGACGCGCTTGAGCTTGAAGGGCGAGGGCGACTCGCTCATCGTGTAATAGGCCGTGCCGGTCGGGTCGTACTCGATGGCCTCGCCCTGGCCCTCCACGGTGTCCGTCAGGGAGACGGGCGTGGCGGCGAACGCGGTCTCGAAGGCCGCGCCGGTGGCGGCGCGGAACTCATACACCTTGCGGTAGGTGCGCAGCAGGAAGCGGTTGGCGCACGGGTGGATGGCGCCGGACGTGGCGGCGCCGTAGTTGGTGTCCGTGGTGGTGGGCAGCGGGAGGTTGGCCACGAACACGAGCGTGCTCATGGTTCCCGGCGTGGGGAGCGGCTGGGGGAACTTGTAGACCTTGCTCGCGCCCGCGTAGGACTTGGTGACGACGTAGATGTCGCCCGTGGTGGGGTGGACCAGGATGGTCTCCGCGTCCTTGGGCGTGTCCGGGTACTGGAAGGGGAAGGCCTCGGCGGTGAGGTTTCCACTTGTCTGGCCCGCGCCGATGTCGGGCTCCGGGATGCGGTAGACGGCGAAGGTGGACGGCGGCGTGGGGAAGTTGGCGCTCGAGCGGCCGATGTCGCCCATGTAGATGCACTGGCCGGCGGGGCACGGGCCGGTGGCCACGTCCTCCCAGTCCGCGGGCGTCACGTTGGACACGGTGAAGGTGCCCTTCGTGCTCGCGTCCGCGGTGCTGATGGCGACGATGGCGGTGGTGTCCTCGTTGTGTGCATAGAGGACGCCCGGCGTGAGGCGGCTGGCGGCGATGCCCGACGGCTCCACCAGCGCGGTGGCCGTCACGGTGCCCTGGGTGGTGTACGCGGTGGAGAAGGTGTCCCCCACGGAGCAGGAGGAGGAGGCGTTGGCCGCGCGCAGCGCCACCACCTGCGCGGTGTTCGTCTCCGCGTAGGGGGAAGAGCCGTTGAACGAACCCTGCGCGCCCGCGGCGCCCAGGTCCTTGTGGGCCACGTTGTAGATGACGCCCGTGGACGAGGACACGAGGCAGGTGTCCACGGGCTCGGTGAAGCCCGCGGGCGGGACGATGGGGCTCGCCGGGCACGCGGCGCCGGTCCACAGCTGCGAGCCGAACCACACCGCGACGCCGTTGGCCGTGCTGGTGGAGAGTGCGGGAGTGTCGAAGCTGGCGGTGAGGCCGTTCTTCTGGCCCGTCTGTGCGTCGATGGGGTTGGCCGTGTCCACGCCGGAGAACGCGGAGATGCTGCCGGCCATGTAGCTGGCGAGGTCGATGTTGAACGCGTACGTGGACGGCTCGGACGCGGTGGCGACCTTGTAGAAGATCCACGCCTTGAGCTGCGACGCGCTCTGGTCCGAGCGCACCAGCGTCCAGCCCGCGGGAGGCGTCGCCACCGCGGCCACGTTGTTGCGGTTGATGATGCGCGCCAGCAGCACGTCACCCACCGCCGTGCCCGTGGGCTTCGCGATGCTCAGCGAGGTGCGCGTGCTGCCGCCCGCCGTGGCGCTGCTCCGGTGCGCGATGTTGGACACCGCCTGCCGGGCGGTCGCGACCTCCTGCTCGGGGAGGGAGGAGGCGTCCTCCGTCAGCGGCCCGCAACTCGCGAGCGTGAGCAGCGATACCGAGCACAGCATGCGTGAAACATTCCGGTTGAAGAACGTCAAGGTCACTCCTGCCTGGGGGATGAGGCGAATCGAGGCAGGAGGTTTTCGACAGGTCCCGGAAAGTGTTGCGGATTCCTTGCGCGGGCGGCCGTCGTGTTGGCTGTGATTGCAATCTTCCGCGAGAGGCCTTTCCTCGCGTGCGCGGGTGTGGAAGAGGGGAGGGCATGAAGCGTCACGCTCCGGCCACCGAACGCAACCGCGAACCGCTCCTCGACGTCCTCCGGGAGGTGCTGCCCACGGAGGGCACGTTGCTGGAGGTGGCGAGCGGCACCGGCCAGCACGCGGCCTTCTTCGCGAAGGCGTTCCCGGGGCTGACCTGGCAGCCGACGGACGGCGACCCGTCGTCGCTGGAGAGCATCGACGCCTGGCGCATGGAGGACGGGCTGGCCAACGTCCTGCCCGCGCGTGTGCTGGACGCGAGCTCGGACGCATGGCCGGTGGAGCACGCGGACGCCGTGCTCTGCGTGAACATGATCCACATCGCGCCGTGGGCGGCCTGCCAGGGATTGATGCGGGGCGCGGCGCGGGTGCTGCGTCCGGGCGGAAGGCTGGTGCTGTACGGCCCCTATTTCGTGGAGGGGAAGGAGACCGCGCCGAGCAACCTCGCCTTCGACGAATCGCTCCGCGCGCGCGACCCGTCCTGGGGCGTGCGCGAGCTGGGCGCGGTGACCGCGGAGGCGGCGCGCCACGGGCTCCACCGCGAGCGCGTGGTGGAGATGCCGAGCAACAACCTCACGGTGGTGTTCCGCCGGTAGGACTTCCACCGGGACGGCGCTCGCCACGCCGTCCCGGTGCGTGGGCTACATGCCGGGGCAGTTGCCGCCCTTCAGCTGACGGGCGGTCTCGTGGACCTCGTCGATGAGCTGGCGCTTCTGCATGGGGTCCTGCGCGGAGTAGGTGATGGTGATGCCCTCCGGCGTGTCCGTTGCCACGGCCTTGGAGGGGACGCTGGGCGCCCCGGCCATGCCCTGGTCGCCACCTCCGCCGGTGCCGCTATCGTCGCGGCCATCCTGCATCTCCGTGGCGCTGTCGCCCAGGTTCTCCTCCTGCGCCAGGTCCAGGGGGGTCTCCGCGCTGGCGGTGCGCTTGGACTGCTCGTGCAGCATCCGCCGGGCGCGCGCCTGGAGGTCCGACACCTGCGACGGGTCGGACGTGGTGAACATGAGCGCCACGCCGTCGGACGTGTCCTGCGTCTGGACCTGTGCGCCCGGCACTGACATGGGGCAGCGCTGGTCCCCCGTGGACGACATCGCGGTGGCGGACATCGGCGCCTGGGACTCCTCCTTGTGCATCCCCTTCTTGGAACAACCCGCGGAGAAACAAAGCGCCGTGGTCGCGGCGAGCATCAGCGGCAGTCGGGACATGGGCATGGTGTGCCTCCTCTGTCGTGGGTTCGTCGTGCGGCAAGGTGGAGAGGCATCCCAGCCCTTGCAACACGTCCTCCACGCTGCCTTGCCTGAAGGCCCCACCCCGTGGATGGACAGCGCCATCACGGAGCGGACACGCGGGGGCCGGCTCACCACACGGCTTCGAGTTGGAGCATCACCCCGTGCTTCTCGTAGTTGCCATTCGTGGCGTCATACGCGTGGCAGAGGTGCTCCGCGCCTTCGCACGCGGCGGGGTCGTCGTCCGTCAGCCGCGTGTCGATGTTGGAGCGGTTCACCAGCAACTCGTAGCGAGCGGTGAGCCGCAGGTGGCTCGACAGCCGGGCGCTCACGGAGGGGATGAGCACGAAGCGCGTGTCGTGGCGGCGGCGGACGTCCCACGTCTCGGTGGCCCCTCCGGCCGTCACGACGCGCAGGGCGTTGTCCTCCAGGTAGCGGCGCCACTCCACGTCCGCGTCCAGGCTGGCGGTGAGCCACGGCAGGGGTTGCCACCGGCTGGACGCGCCCACGGCGTGGCCCGTGAAGCCGAACGGAATGACATACGTCTGCGACACGAGGGTCGTGTCCTCGCTGGTGAAGGATTGCTCCAGCGTGCCGATGCGGTCCTGCCGGTAGCGGTACCACGCGGTGATGCTCGCGCGCCCCAGGCGCCATTCCTGGGACAGCGTCGCGTCCAGGCGTGGACCGGTGAGGTAGGCGAACTCCTCTCCAATGCCGTCCTTGCCGGCGGCGCCCAGGTCCAGCCGCGTGCTGGTGTGTTCGGTTTCGTCCCAGGCCAGCCACGCGTTGGCGTTCACGGAGGCCTGGAGCCCCCGGAAGTCGGCCAGGCCGGTGAAGAAGATGTCTCCTCCCGCGAGGAATCCCACGCGCACCCGGCGCGAGGCCTCCCACTCCGCGGCCGCCGTCGCGCGGTGCAACTGGAGCGAGTAGTCCCGCACGGAGGATTCGGAGTAGGCGCGCTGGCTGCCGCCGTAGGACAGGGCCGCGAAGAGCCGGTCGGACAGGCGGAAGCGCGCGGTGATGCCCACGCTGGCCTCCGCGAAGGGGCTCGCGGTCACCACGTCCGCGTTCGCGCCGGACACGTCGCGGGCCGCGACGCCTACCTGGAGCACGTTGCTGTCGAAGCCCGGCCCCACGCTCGCGGAGACCCAGAGGCTCGGGCCGCTGGAGCGCAGTCCGAAGGAGATCAGGTCCAGGTACTGATACGCCGTCGCGCGGTCCAGCGGGGTCAACGTCAGCGCGAGCGCCGCGGTGAGGTCCTCGCGGGCCTCCGCGCGTGAGCCCAGGCGCCAGGCCGACGCACCCGCCATGAGCCGGGCCCTGCCGGAGTCGGGCTGCCGCTCCGCCGCGCGCAGGAAGTGCGCACGGGCCTCGTCGAAGCGGCTGGCATCGAAGGACGCGAGTCCCTGGCGGTAGGCCTCATCCCCTTCGTTCACGGCGGGCGAGAGCAGGGCGCGCAGCTCCTCCACCTGCAGCGCCTCCGCCGTGGATGCATCCGGCGAGGCTCGCTCCGCCCATTGCGTGGCGCGGTCCGGAGCGCCCGCGTCGAACGCGGCGAAGCCCGCGTTGATCCACGCCACGCGGGCGAGCGGGGCACCTTCACGGACGCGGGCGAAAGCCTCCTCCGCCTCCGCGAAGCGTCCCAGGGCATAGAGGCATGCGCCCCGGTTGAAGTTCCAGGCGTCGGGCTCCGGACCATCCGAAGCGTGCCCCGCGGCCTCCAGGGCCTCCAGCGCTTCCGCGGGACGGCCCAAGCGGAAGCGGGCCAGGCCCACGAGGTACAGCGCGGCGCCGGAAGGTGGGGCCTGGAGCGCCTGCTGTTCCGCCTCCGTGTACCGGCCCGCCGCGAAGGACTCGCGCGCGTCCTCCAGCGGCTCCCCGGCCGCGAGCGCCACCAGGAGCAGCAGGCCCGTCCACACGCACCGCGACGTAGCGCATTCCCCGCACGGGTGCGAGGGCAGCGCACCGCGCCATCCGGCACGGGGGAGGGACCGGTGCGCACCGACCCATCCCGTGCGCGCTGTGTCGCAAGGTCCTCGGACGTGCCCCTCGTCCAGTTGGAGGCGAGTCGAGACCCCTGTGGGAACGCCCCCCTTGGCGGCGACCCGCACAAACTTGTCCGACAGTCGGACAGGTTTTGGACAACCGCGGCAGGGGGCCGCCGCTTCATCCAGGCTGCGGAAACCTGTCGGACAGTCGGACAGGTTTTGGAGATTCGAGGCGGGAACCCTCCTGCGCTGACGACCCCGCCTTCAGCGCCGCGGTGGCTGATGAGGCTGCGCGGGAGGCTGCTGATTGGGCGGTGGTGGTGCGCCGTCAGTCCTGGGGGACGGCGAGCGCATGCGGCCCTCATCCCCCGGCGGGCGCGACCCGTTGGGCCGGCCGTCCTGCCCCGGTCCTCCCGAGGGGCCACGCGCGTCTGGACCCGGAGGCGGACGGGCCGTGTCGCCCCGGGGCGGTGGGGCAGGGCGCTCCGCGTTCCTGCGCCCCAGGATGGTGTCCACCTGTTCTCCCGGCGCGATGACGTCCACCGTGTGCGAACTGCGCACGTGCGCCTGCTGCGCTCCAGACGGTGGGGGCGGCACGGGGGCCTCGGGCGGCCTCGCGGCCTCCGTTGGCGGCGGGGCCGGTGTCTGCTGGGCGTGCGCGGCACCGCCTCCCAGCCACAGGAGGACGGCGAGCACCGGTGTCGAGAATCCCGTCTTCATCCGCCCGTGACCTCCAGCACCACGTCGTGCTCGATGCGCTGGTCGCCCGCGCGCGCCAGCGCCGTCACCAGATAACGCCCCGGCCGCTGGCCTCGCACCGCGATGGGAATCACGTTGCTGCCCGCGCTCAGGGGTTGCGTCCACTGGTAGGAGCGCAGCGGCAATTCCTCTCCGTCCGCCCAGAAGGACAGCCCCTCCGGCAGGCTCACCTGGAAGTCCGCCTGCTCCACGGCCACGTCCGCCGTGAAGTCCAACTTGATGACCGCCACCTTGCTCACCGGCACCTGCGTGCCGGGCCGCTCGAGCTCCGCCATTCCCGGGGCTTCCGTCTCCGGGACGCCCGGCGTGCCTCGCACCGCGCCCAGCACCAGGAAGGTGGCCACGCCCATGGCGATGCCCACCGCCGGCCACAACACCGGCGCTCGGCGGCGCCAGAAGTCCCGCACCGCATCCCACCCCGACGCCGGTGTGGGAGGTCCGGCCTCCACGAGCCGCCGGTGGAGCAGGGCCTGGAAGTCGGGTCCGGGCGCGTCGTCCCGCAGCGCCGCCAGACGCTCGCGCAGCGCGCGGTCCTCGCTGTCCTCGGGCTCACTCATTTCCTGCTCCTCGCAACATGCGACGAAATGTCCTGCCCGGATGTTCCCACCGGTGCGTCATCTTCTGGGCCGCCGGGGCCCTGGCCCCCCGCCAGCAGGGCCTTCAGGTGCGCCCGGCCCCGCGACAGGCGCGACTTCACCGTGCCCACGGGCACCCCTTCGATGTCCGCCACCTCTTCATAGCTGTGGCCCTCCACGTCGAAGAGCACCACCGCCGTGCGGAACTCCGGCGGCAACCCCCGGAGCGCCCGCCACAGCCGTTCCCGCTCCTGGGCGCGCATCATTCCTTCATCCGCGGACTCGGCGTCCGACGCCGCCTTCGTGTGCTCCTGCTCCAGCGGTTCTTCTTGGGAGCGCTCGCGGCCGGCGCGGCTGCGGGTGGCGTCATAGAAGGCGTTGCGCACCACCGAATAGAGCCACGTCTGGAACGCGGACTGGAAGCGGAACGAGCGCAGGTTCTTGTAGACCTTCACCAGTGCTTCCTGCGCCAGGTCATCCACGTCCGAGTCCGACGCGGCGAAGGCCCGCGCGAAGCGGCGCACGCGCGGCAGGTGCGAGGACACGAGCATCTCAAAGGCACGCACGCTGCCGTCCTGGGCTTCGAGGATGAGTGCGCGCAGCTCGTCGTTCACGGTCGGCGGCACTCTATCCGGCCTCGCTGCACGCTCAAAAAGCCGCGGGAAAATCCCCGCCGGGAACACGGCGGAAATTCATTTCGTCTCATGGGGGCGGACGGACAGCGGCCGGGCACCGGATGACAAGGGAGCACGCACTCATGAGGCACTGGAACAGGGGCAGTCAGTGGCTGGGAGCAGTGGCGCTGGTGGTGGGCACCATGACGGTCGGTTGCGGCGGCGGGTCGCAGAGCTCGACCACGGATGCCACGTCGGATGTGTCCCAGGCGGTGGAGGCCACGTCGGACTCGAGCGACGCGGTGGAGGTGTCCAGCCTCTTGCACGGCCTGGACAAGCTGCGCCCCCAGGCCATTGAAGGCTTTCACTGTGACGCGAGCCCCGACATCACCACCGTGGAGGTGTGTGGCAAGACGCTGCCCGCCACCGTGCACCTGGAGTGGACGGACTGCGCGCCCCCCACGCGCCCCGAGGGGCCCGGCCGTGGCGGCGGCCAGCCCCCCGGCGGTGGCGGTGGTGGCGGCCAGCCTCCGGGCGGCGGTAATCAGCCTCCTCCCCCGCAGGGCGGCGAGGGCTCGCAGGTGCGCGGCCAGTCCTTCGACGGTGGAAACGGCGGCGGCAAGCCGGGCGGCAAGGGCCCCGGTGGCCCCACCAGCGGCACGGTGGACATCGTGAACGCGTACGAAGCCTCCGAGGACTGCACGGGCGCGGTGACGCAAAGCCAGACCGTCACCTTCGAGGTCTCTGGCACCAACTCCGACGGCGAGGTCTCCACCGTGAAGGGCACCACTGCCTCCACGGCGGAGCTGGTGGACGGCGCTCCGCCCCAGCGCAAGAGCACGCAGGCGGACGTGACGCGCACGCGCACGGATGCCACGGGCACGGTGGTGCAGTCGGTGCGGCTGGAGGGCTCGCTGTCCGTCGCGTTCTCCACGGACACGCCGCCGGTGCGCACCATCGACGGCGCGTACACGGAGACCTCGCTCGACGGTTCGCAGGGCACCGTGACGCTGGCGGGCATCGTCCGGCCGTCGCGCGAGGTGTGCCCCTGGCCCACGAGCGGCACGCTCACGCGCACCACCGCGGACGGCGCCAGCCACGTGCTCTCCTTCGGTCCGGAGTGCGGCGACGGCACGCTCGACGGCGCGGAGCTGAGCCTGCCCGACCGCTGCGAGCGCGGCGGCGGCCGCCACTAGCCTCACGAGGCGTCGCGGTCCGGGGGCGCACTCCCAACCCCCTCCCCCGACCGTCCCCCGGGCCGCGAGCCTCAGCCCCGCTTCGTCATGTCGAACAGCGCGCGGGCCTGCGGCCCCAGGAACCCGTCGAACCCTCCCGAGCGCTGGGCGATTTCAAAGTACGCATACGGCCATGCACGCGTGCCACCGCCCCGGAGCGTCAGGGGCAGCGGGGCCGCGTGCGTGGCCGTCTGTCGGAGTGAAGTGCCGGGCTCGCCCTCGATGTCCGCCTTCATGGGCACGCCCGCTTCGCGCATGCGCCGCTGCCACGCCTCCACGTCGTCCACCGCGCCGGTGAAGTGATTCACCTTGCGGCCGAAGGCCAGCAGCCACGCGCCGTACTGCGTCTCCTTCTCCAGCTCCAGCAGCGCGGCTTCCTCCGGGGGCGGCGGCGCCGTGAACCACGCCGCGAGCGCCTCCACGTCCTCTGGCGGCGGTGGATCCACCGGCAGCGCGGCGAGCAGCTCGCGGGCGCGCGGCGACAGCTCCTCCTGCTTCAGCTCGGACAGGAAGACGCGCGGCAGTCCGTCCGGGTGCGACAGGTAGATGGCGGACAGGTGCGCGTCCGGGAACGTGTACGCGCCGGCCGGCTTCCACCCGAACCGCTCGAACACGCGGGAGAAGAGGGCGATGCCTCCCTCCGGCCGCGCGAGGGTGCGGAACGCGACGTGGTCGTTGCGGAAGTGTCCCCCGGACAGCGTCACGAAGGTGCGCGCGAAGAGGACTTCGGAGGCGTAGCGCTCCCACAGCAGGTCCAGCAGCCGCGAGGCGTCGGAAGCGGAGGTCGTCATGCCCGGCAGTGTACGCCGCGCTTCCCCGGGCTTTGAGCGCCATCCGTGAATCGTATTAACAAGCGTAGGCCCGCTCAGGGCGGAAACGCTGAATACACGGAGACAGACGATGAACGCGATGAAGATGGGGCTGTTGGCCCTGGTGTCAGGCCTGCTGCTGGCGTGCGGAGGGGTCGTGGAGCCGGAGACCGCCGCGCCCGAGCTGGCGCGTCAGGAGAAGGCCCTGTGCGGTTCTTGCGGCGACTCCATCTGCGACCCCGGAACGGAGAACCCCTTCACCTGTCCGCAGGACTGTGGCTTCGGGCCCGTCTGCGGCGACTCCGTGTGTTGCGACGGGGAGACGCCGTCCAGCTGTCCGCAGGACTGCCCCTACCTGTCTGACTTCTGCTACGTGAGCCCCATGGGGTTCGCGTCCGCGTCCTCCGCTGGCCTGTGCGCCGTCTGTGGTGACAGCATCTGCGACCCCAGCGCGGAGAATGTCTACAATTGCCCGCAGGACTGCGGCAGCCCCGGCTACTGCGGTGACAGCGTGTGCAATCCCAATACGGAGAACTCCTACAACTGCCCGCAGGACTGCGGCAGCCCCGCCGGCTACTGCGGCGATTACACCTGCGACCCCGGCACGGAGAATGCCTTCAACTGCCCGCAGGATTGTGGCTTCGGGCCCGTCTGCGGCGACAGCGTGTGCTGCGACGGGGAGACGCCGTCCAGCTGCCCGCAGGACTGCCCCTACCTGTCTGACTTCTGCTACGTCTCGCCGGCGTACTGAGCCCGTGGGGGCGCGCGGGTGGCTTCAGCGCAGCTCCACCGTGAGCCCGCCGAAGGTCATGGCCTCCACGTGACCGTTGTCTCCGGAGTGCGTCATCGGCGCCTCCGCGAGCCCCACCGCCACCAGTGAGTCCCCGTCCGCGTCCACGCCCAGCAGGTGGAAATGGCGGCCCTGTCCCTCGGGGCCGGGCCGCCGCGTGCGCACCGTCTGGCCATCGGTGGACGCGAGCGCGAGCAGCGGGCCCGCGCCGCGCGAGATGCTCATCCCGCCGTCCCACCGGTCCCAGCCGGACGCGCCCACGGCGACCCACCCCGCGTCCGTCCAGCGCAGCGCGGAGAAGTGGTCCGCGCGGCCCGTGTCCACGCGGTGCTCGAAGCGCAGCGCGCCCGAGTCGAGCGACAGCACGCCCAGGTAGCCGTCATAGGGCGTCATCCGGTCCTCCACGCCCGGCGCGGACGGGTACCAGGCGATGGTGCCATCCGCGCCCTCCGTCACCACGGTGCCCGCGAGCGCCACCTCTCCGTCGCGCACCGCCATGTCGAAGACGACGAACTCCGCCGCCCGGGCGGGGACGAAGACCTGCGTCCCGATGCGCGTCCCCACCGGCGTGAAGGCCGTCATGGCGAAGGGCTGCCGTTCGGTGTCCGCGGGCGTGGTGACGTCGTCGCCGGAGCGGCAGTGCACGGAGGTGAAGTCATTGAACGTGCGGCTGGAGGCCAGGCAGCGGGAGCTGTTCCAGGCGCGCCCCACCACCAGCCGCCCGTCCGAGTCCACCGCGAGCAGCGGCCGGAGCGCGGCCTCGCGCCAGCGGAATTCGTCATGGGCCCAGGCGGCCGGCTGGGTGGAGTGGCGCCCGTCCACGACGCGGGTCCACTGCTCGGTGTAGCGCCCGTCCATCCACCGGAGCGTCATCACGCCCGACACCTGCTCAAAGCTGGAGCCCCCTCCAAGCGGGACGGCCACGAGCGACAGGAAGGCCACGGCCAGGTCCTCGCCGCGTGCCTCCGTGCGCAGCCAGCCGTCGGTGAGGGTGTGGACCCCGAGGGACTTCATGTGGAACGGAGGGGAGGGCAGGGTGCCTCCCAGGTCGGCTTCGGGCACCGTCTTGGGGGTGGGCAGCCGCTCCCAGGACAGCACCTTCCCCTCGGAGGACAGGCGCACCAGGTCGTACGTGTCCGCCGCCGCGATGGTGCGCTCGAGGCCCACGGTGACCTCCCCGGACGGGTGCACCGTGAAGTCACTCAAGTGGTCACGGGCCACCGCGTCGAACCGCCACAGTGGCGTGCCGTCCCGCGCGGACACGGTGAGCCGGCGGGTGTCCCGTCCTTCCGCGTCCTGCGTCGTCTCCAGCACGAAGGTGCGTCCGGCGGCCCGCCGCACCTTGAGTCCGCCGAAGCCCGTGCGTGGCTGCACCTGGGAGGACGGTGTGCCCTTCTCGAACGCCCGGATGAGCCCGGGCGCGGCGCAGTCGGCGCCCTCGCACGGGGAGCCCGGCCCGTCCGTCCCGTGACAGGCGGAGGCGCCCCATGACAGCAGGGCACCCAGCAGATACCGCGTCCGGCGGAGGTCCATGACTCGCATGCCCCCTCATACGAAGGCACGCGGCCCGGCGGGTCGTGCCCGCCGGACCGGAGGCCTTCCCGCTACGGCACCGACACCGCCTGGAGCGCGGCGCGGCTGGGCTGCTCATCCCCGGTGACGCTCACCACGAGGCGCTGGAGGCAGCCCGCGAACTCCTGCTTCAGCGCGTCCGCCGTCACCGCCTGGAGGTGCGCGGGGCGCTGCGCCACCGACTCCACCGGGAAGCCCCGCACGCGCGCCTCGAGCAGCGCCTCCACCCACGCATCCGTGGAGATGAACGACACCCCCTGCCGCGCCAGCAACCGCGCGCGGGCATTCGCCAGGTCCTTTTCGGACACCTCCTTCGCGAACGCCGACAGCGTCTCGCGCAGCGACGCCACGCCTTCGCTCATCCGCTGCGCATCCAGGCTGCCGCCCAGCAGGAGGTGCGCCGCGCCGCCCCGGCCAATCCAGGGCTCGGCGCCGAAGCCGTAGGACGCTCCTGTTCCGGAGCGCGTCCGATCGTAGACCTCCACCTCCAGCAGCTCCGCCATCAGCGCGTAGCGCGCCTCCAGCTCCGGCGTGGCCGTGGGCAGCCGGCAGGCCAGCTGCACCTGGCCCTGCGTGGCTCCGGGCCGCGCGGTGAAGAGCGTGTTCACCTTCGCGGACGCCGCGGGCAGCGCCGGCGCGGGCGGCACGGCCACCGGCTGCGGCTTGCCCCGGCTCCAGTCGCCCAGGTACTTGCGCACCATCGGCTCGACGTCCTTCACTTCGAACTCCCCCGCCACCACCACCGTCGTGTTGCCCGGGCGGTAGACGTCCTCCAGCCACTCCTGCGCCTCCGACCAGGACACCTTCGCCATCTGCGCGCCCGTGGCCTCGGTGGCGTAGGGGTGCGTGCCGTAGAGCGCCTGCATCAGGTTCCGGTGCGCGAGCACTTCCGGCCGCGTGTCCACCGCCTCACGCCAGGGCTGCACCTGCTCGCGCCAGTAGCGCACCACGGCCTCCGACGTGCGGGTGGTGGACAGGTCCTCCGCGAGCATCGCCAGCATGTTGCCTACGTTGCCCGCCGTGCCGGCCATGTCCACGCGCACGTGGTCCAGCGCCGTGCGGGTGGACTCGTGCAGGCCCCAGTCGCTCGGGCGGCCCTCGAAGTGCGACTCGCGGAAGGAGCCCCACTTGGCCAGGTCCGCCACGCCCGGCTTCACCCCGTGCGCCGTTCCGCCGCCCATCGCCGCGCCCACCCGCACCACCGGCAGGCCCGGCCGGGGCACCAGCAGCACCTCCATGCCGTTCTCCAGCTTCAGCACCTGCACGGGCGCCGTGGTGGCCGCCAGCATGGACGGCGTGACGCGCTCGCCGCCCTCCACCGCGGGCTCGCCCCCGGGCAGCTTCGCCAGCGTGGGGAGCGCCGTCGGCGTGCCGCTCTCTCCTGGCCGCACGAGGATGACGTGCGCCCGGTCGCGCTGGAGCCACTGGTACGCGAAGTCCGTCACCTTGCTCCCGCCCAGCCCCATCAGCGCCATCTGCGAGCGCGTGTACGAGCGCACGTCCGTGGTGAAGTGGGTGAGCAGCGCGCGGCTCCGGGTCCGCGCCAGCAGCCGCTCCGACTCCAGCACCATGTTCGTCACCACCTGGCGGCGCAGGGACTGGAAGTTGAACTCCTGGCCCAGCACGCCGCTGGCTTCAATCTCCCCGCTCCAGGTCTTGTGCACCTGGTCCAGGACCTTCTCCGCGCTGCGCTCCGGGTGGTCCCCGCGAGACAGGTGCACGCGCACGATGAGCAGCGACGCGCGGGTGCCGGGCACCAGCCCCGTGGAGATGCCCGCGATGTCGCCATCGCTGCGCACCGCCTCCCAGAGGTTGTTGTCCAGGCTGACGCCCACGAAGTCATGCAGGGCGCTGGCCTCGTCGAAGGAGCGCGGCAGCACCCAGGACAGGTACAGCTCCGGCGACGGCACCGCCGCCGCGTACACCGGCATCGTCTTGCTGACCGGCGCCGCCGCGGGCTCCGGGCGCTTCGCGGGCATGCGCGTGTCCAGGGCCAGCGGGGCGCCGGTGCCCACCCACGCGGGCGGCAGGTTCTGCAGGAGCGTGGCCTCCACCTCCGCCAGGTCCACGTCCCCGGAGATGACCAGGGTGACGTTGTCCGGGCGGTAGTGGGCGCGCGCGAAGCGGTGCGCGTCCGTCAGGGTGAGGGCGGACAGCGACTCGTGCGAACCCACCACGGGCCGCGCGTACGGGTCTCCCGCCGGGAAGGACGCCGCGTGCACCCAGCTGAACACCTGGCCCACGTAGCCCGTCTCGTTGCGCTGGCGCAGCTCGTTGCGCACCACCTCGCGCTCCACCGCGAAGACCTCCGGGCTGACGTTGGAGAGCGGCGATGACAGCCGCTCCCCCTCCACCTTCACCAGCGCGCCCAGCGACTCCTTGGGCGCGAGCTCCTCGTACGCGGTGTAGTCCAGGCTGGTGGAGGCGTTGGAGTGCCCCGCGCCGGAGGCATTGAGCCGCGCCTGCACGGAGGGGCCGTTGGCGGGGCGCGCGCGGAAGGCCAGGTGCTCCACCAGGTGCGCCAATCCCTCCTTGCCGCCCGGGTCGCTGGAGCCACCCGCGCCCACCACCGCGACCACCGCCACCACGGGTGCGCGCGCGTCGCGCTCCACGACCACGCGCAGGCCGGACGGCATGCGGAAGTCACGCAGGGGGAAGGACACGTCGCGCATGACGACCTGTCCTCGCGGAGGAAGCGTGGCGCAACCTCCCAGGGACAGCGAGACCAGCGCGGCCATGGCCAGGCGCGAGGCGCGGACGGAACCCGACAGGAAAGACATACGACTCCAGGCACGAACCCGGAGGCAGCCCACGAAGGGCCCACGGCCCCACGCCTCCCCCCGGGCGGGAAATGAAGAATGTGGATGATGGAACGACCGGGGAGACAACGTCTGACGGAAGCGGACCGCAAGGGCAAAGCCAGACGATGGCGTGCTCATAGCATGCTCACCCTTGGCCCGTCATCCCACCCTCTGTGTAGGAAGGGGGTGACAGGAATTACAGGGAGCACGGGCTCCGCCGTGTCCACGGTCCTCCGGCTAGGATGAAGGCCATGTCCCTTCCGCCGCGCGTCGTGCTGCCGCTGTTGGCCTGCGCCTTCTGCGTCTCCTCCTGCTTCTGGCTGGACGACGACTTCCCCAGGGCCACGGGGGAATGCCGGGGGACGCATCAGGGACGGCGCGTGCGTTGGCCCCTCGATGAGTACTCCTCCCTGGTGCACCGCTCCGTTCAGGGCGAGCTGCCGGCCACCTTCATCGACCTGGACTACACGCCGGAGGACGAGCCGGTCCTGGAGGGCTTCGGCGTGGACATCCACCTGGTGGAGGGGGCCCGGGTGGAGCAGGACCGCACCGTGAACCTCCTCTCCCGGCAGGGGCAGCTGGTGCCCTCGGAGCGGTCGCTGGTGACGGCGTGGGTGGGCAACATCGGCGGGGATACCGGCTACCTCTCCGTGCCCGGCGTTCCGGTGGAGGGCTCGGTGACGCTGGACGAGCTGTCGTCGTGGGCCGCGCAAGGGCGCTTCGTCTACCGCTACTCGGATGGCGGCGAGCTGACCTGCACCTTCGACGTCTTGGAGTCCCCCGAGGAATGACGCGGTGGGGCTGGTAGGCTCCAACCATGGGCGTCCACGACTACCGATGCAGCGTCTGCGGTCCTCCCTCGTCGTTCGAGTGCGGTGAGAAGACCGGCAAGGAGTGCGAGGAGGAGGGCATTGGCAACGACGAGGCCATCCTGGACCTGTTCTTCTTCGCCGCCGCCGAGGCGCCGGAGGACGCGGACGCCTTCGAGGAGGCCCGGGGCCGCGCCCGTCGCACGCAAACGCAGGCCTTCGGCTACGACTGGGGCGAGTGGGAGTTCGTCCCCAGCCTCAACTACCGCGAGCTGCTCATGGACGACGATGACTCCACGGGCGTCTGGCGCATCGAGCCGTACGAAGAGGACAGCAGCGACGGCGGCCCCGTCTCGCTGGAGATTCCAGACGGCGAGCGTGTCTGGGTGGTCAATTACTGTCCCGTCTGTCATCCGCTGTTCGCGGAAGGGAAGACGCCCGCGGACGAGCCCTGTCTGGAATACCTCCGGGCCGTCGCCGAGAACCTGGACCTGGACTTCGACGGCGTGAAGGGCAGCGCGGACAAGCCGGCCTTCATCGCCACCGTGCGGGAGCGCGTCGCCCGCAGGCGGCCCGTGGTCCGCTGACGCCTCAGCTGGCGGAGACCCGCGCGTCGGTGACGCGGGCGTCGTCCGGCAGGTTGGCGACCCAGGTGGTGACCTCTTCCAGGTGGAGCGTCTCCTCGCGAAGGACTTCGCGGAAGGCGTCCACCAGGTCGGGAGGTCCCAGCTCCTGCGCCAGGTCCACGAGCATCGCCCAGCCGGCGTTGTTGAGGATTTCGGCGATGAGGACCGCGCGCAGTGCGTCCGGGAGCGTGGCGCACGGGTCGTCCACGGCCCTCAGCAGCCCATGGGGCCGCGGATCCGCGCCGTCCCCTTGCGCCGTCAGCTGGGGCGCGTCCACGCCGAGCCGGTAGATGCACTCGCGGATGAGGTTCAGGTGATCCAGCTCCTGGTTGTGCAGCTCCACCAGCCGCTCCGGCGTGGGGCCTCCCGGGTAGCTGCCCAGGGCATGGGTCTTCACCAGCAGGCCCGCGTAGAGCCGTGAGCTGGTCCGCTCGAAGGCGAGCCGCTCCCGCAGCTGGGCAACGAAGAGCAGGGGCGCGGGCCCATCCAAGGTCTGGAGTGCCTGGTCCACCAGCTCACTGAAGTCCGGCGGCTGCAACTCGCCCAGGTGGCCCGCGATGCGCATGAGGTGCACCCGCAGGAACCGCACGGCACTGCCCGAGGGGGGCAGGGCCGAATCCCGGGGCGGCTCCTCACGGGCCACCTGCTCCAGCTCCTCGGCGGTGAGCTGTGCCGCTGTGTGCTTCAGTCCCCAGTCTCCGCCTTCGACAGATGACATCGCGCCCTCCCGCCAGGGATGCCTTCCGGTGCGATGGCCACGGAAGGGGGGCTCAACGTGGGAACGATGCGCCGGGTCCGCCATCGGCCTCGGGGGCTAGCGCAACGCCGCCGGGGCGGAAGCGAGGGACTCCCGCAGCCTCGCGATGTCACGCGAAGGTGGTGCACCGAACATCCTGCTGTACTCGCGGCTGAACTGGGACGGGCTCTCGTAGCCCACGGAGTGGCCGGCCATGGCCGCGTCCATGGCCTGGGCCAGCATCAGGCGGCGAGCCTCCTGGAGCCGCAGCTGCTTCTGGTACTGCAGCGGGCTCATCGCGGTAACGGACTTGAAGTGGTGGTGGAGCGCGGACGGGCTCATGTGGACGGTGCGCGCCAGCCGTTCGATGCGCAGCGGCGCCGCGTAGTGCTCCTTGAGCCAGTGGATGGCGCGGGTGACGGACTCGCGGCGGCTGTCCGCCATGGCGATGCGCCTCAGCCGTTCGGAGTTCTCGCCGGACAGCAGGCGGTAGAGGATTTCGCGGATGACGAGCGGCGCGAGCACGGGGATGTCGCGCGGCGTGTCCAACAGCCGCACCAGCCGCGCTGTCGCGTCCAGCAGCGGCGCGCCCACCGGACCCAGGGCCAGGCCTCGGACCATGTCCGTGGGGCCGGGCGCCTCCAGCGCCGCCTCCATCATCAGGCTGCCCAGCTGCCCGGGCTCCAGGTCCAACCGGAAGCAGAGGTAGGGCGCGTCCGGAGAGGCCTCCACCACCTGTCCCGTGACTGGCAGGTCCACGGACGCGACGAGGCACTGGTCCGGGCCATAGACATACAGCTCGTCGCCCAGGAGCACCTGCTTGCGGCCTCGCGCCACGATGCACAGCGCCGGCTCTTGCAGCGCGTGCAGGGGCGTGGAGGGCTGGGAGGCGCGGATGAGCACCATGCGGGGGATGGCGGTGGCGTGGATGCCGTCCGCGGGCGTGTGGCGCTCCAGGAGCGTCGCCAGTTCGGACAGGTGCGGGCTCAGGTCGGTCGGCATGCGCGTTCGTTCTAACTCCTGCCAGAGATGGGCGCTCGTGCAGGAATGGGCAAGAGTCCGCGAGCATCCGGATACCGCCGTCCCCACGCTCCTTGAGAGGGTGCATCCATCCCCGGCGCCCTTCGTGCCGGGCCCAAGAGCGAGGACGGAAGCGATGACGACGGACATGAAGGGCAAGGTGGTGGCCATCACCGGAGCGAGCAGCGGCATTGGCGAGGCGACGGCCCGCCTGCTCGCCAGTCAGGGAGCGAAGGTGGTGCTGGGCGCGCGCCGGACGGACCGGCTGGAGACGCTGGCGGGCGAGCTGAGGTCGAAGGGCGGCGAGGCTCGTTACAAGGCGTTGGATGTGACGAAGCGCGAGGACGTGGAGGGCTTCGTGGCCTTCACGCTGAAGGAGTTCGGGCGGCTGGACGTGCTCATCAACAACGCAGGGGTGATGCCGCTGTCCAAGCTGGAGGAGCTGAAGCTGGACGAGTGGAACCGGATGATCGACGTGAACATCCGGGGCGTGCTGCACGGCATCGCGGCGGGGCTGCCGGTGATGAAGCGCCAGAAGGCGGGGCAGTTCATCAACCTGTCCTCCATTGGCGGGCACGCGGTGAGCCCGACTGCGGCGGTGTACTGCGCCACGAAGTTCGCGGTGATGGCCATCTCCGAGGGCCTGCGCCAGGAGGTGGGCGCGGACATCCGGGTGACGGTGATTTCGCCGGGAGTCACCACGTCGGAGCTGGCGGACAGCATCAGTGACCCGGCGTCGCGCGAGTACATGCGCGAGTTCCGCAAGGACGCCATTCCAGCGGATGCCATCGCCCGTGCCATCAGCTACGCCATCAGCCAGCCCGCGGACGTGGACGTGAGCGAAATCATCATCCGCCCCACGTCGAGTCCATACTGAGATGGCCGGTTCCGCTGGTGAGGCCGCGACGTGGTCCCGGGACACCTGCCCGGGACCGCGGCGCTCGCATCACATGTTGCGCCGGTACTGGCCACCCACTTCGTACAGCGCGCGGGACAGCTGGCCCAGCGTGCACACCTTGCAGGCGTCCATCAGCGCGCCGAACACGTTGCCGTTGTCCAGGGCCGCGCGGCGCACCGCCTCCAGCGCCGCGGGCGCCGTCTTCGCGTTGCGCTTCCAGAAGGCGTCACGCGCGGTGATGGCGTAGTCCTTCTCCTCCTTCGTCGCGCGGATGACTTCCGGCGGCGTCACCGTGGGGGAACCCTTCGGATCCAGGAAGGTGTTCACGCCGATGATGGGCAGCGTCCCGTCGTGCTTCTGCATCTCGTAGTAGAGCGACTCCTCCTGAATCTTGGAGCGCTGGTACATGCGCTCCATCGCGCCCAGCACGCCGCCGCGCTCGGAGATGGCGCGGAACTCGTTGAGCACCGCCGCCTCCACCAGGTCCGTCAGCTCCTCGATGATGAACGAGCCCTGGTTGGGGTTTTCGTTCTTCGACAGGCCGAACTCCTTGTTGATGACCAGCTGGATGGCCAGCGCGCGCCGCACGCTCTCCTCCGTGGGCGTGGTGATGGCCTCGTCGTAGGCGTTCGTGTGCAACGAATTGCAGTTGTCGTTGAGCGCCAGCAACGCCTGCAGCGTGGTGCGGATGTCGTTGAAGGCAATCTCCTGCGCGTGCAGGGAACGGCCGGACGTCTGGATGTGATACTTCAACTTCTGCGACCGGTCGTTGCCGCCGTACTTGTCCCGGATGGCCTTGGCCCAGATGCGGCGGGCCACGCGCCCCAGCACCGCGTATTCGGGGTCCATGCCGTTGGAGAAGAAGAACGACAGGTTGGGCGCGAAGTCGTCGATGTTCATCCCGCGCGACAGGTAGTACTCGACGAAGGTGAAGCCGTTCGCCAGCGTGAAGGCCAGCTGGGAGATGGGGTTCGCCCCGGCCTCCGCGATGTGGTACCCGGAAATCGACACCGAGTAGAAGTTCCGCACCTTCTGGTCGATGAAGTACTGCTGGATGTCGCCCATCACGCGCAGGGCGAACTCCGTGGAGAAGATGCAGGTGTTCTGCGCCTGGTCCTCCTTGAGGATGTCCGCCTGCACCGTGCCGCGCACCGCCTGGAGCGTGGACGCGCGGATCTTCGCGTAGACGTCCGCGGGCAGCACTTCGTCACCGGACACGCCCAGGAGCAGCAGGCCCAGGCCGTCGTTGCCCTGGGGCAGGTCGCCCTGGTAGCGCGGACGCGGCAGGCCACGCTCCTTGTAGAGCGCTTCAATCTTCTTCTCGACCTCCTCCACCTTGCCGTTGGCGCGGATCCACTTCTCGCACTGCTGATCCACCGCGGCGTTGAGGAAGAAGCCCAGCAGCATGGGCGCCGGGCCGTTGATGGTCATGGACACGGACGTGGACGGGTCCGCCAGGTCGAAGCCGGAGTAGAGCTTCTTCGCGTCGTCCACGTTCGCGATGGACACGCCGGAGTTGCCCACCTTGCCGTAGATGTCCGGCCGGTGGTCCGGGTCCTCGCCGTACAGCGTCACCGAGTCGAACGCCGTGGACAGGCGCTTCGCCGGCAGGCCGCGCGACACGTAGTGGAAGCGCTTGTTGGTGCGCTCCGGACCGCCCTCGCCAGCGAACATGCGAGCGGGGTCCTCGCCCTCGCGCTTGAGCGGGAAGACGCCCGCGGTGAACGGGAAGGCGCCCGGCGCGTTCTCCCGCAGCAGCCAGGTCAGGATGTCGCCCCAGTCCTCATACTTCGGCAGGGCAATCTTGGGCACGCGCAGGTGCGACAGCGTCTCGCTGATGAGGTCCAGCTCGATGACCTTGTCGCGCACCTGGAACTGGTACTTGGACGCCGCGTAGCGCTTCTTCGTCGCGGGCCACTCGGCCAGCAGGCGCCGGCAATCCGCGTGCAGGCGGCTCTCCAGGTCCTGGTACAGCGCCACCAGGTCGCCCAGGTACGCGGGCTCGCCCTCCACGCGCTCCGTCACCTGCACCACGTCGGCCGCGTCCTTCGGCTCGACGATTTCCAGCTTCTTCTTCCCCACGTTCTGGCGCAGGGCCTGGATGGTGCCGTGCAGCTGGTACATGCGCCGGGCAATGGCGGCCTGGGCGCGCACGAAGCCGTCGTAGTCCTCACAGGCGTCGACGATTTCGGCCAGGTAGCGCGTGCGCTCCGGGGGGATGATCCACTTCTTCTCGCTCATGCCGGGCGAGAGCTGGAAGCGGCTGTCCAGCGTCGCGCCCGTCTTCTTCACCAGCGCGTCGATGAGGGCCCGGTAGAGCGTGTTCATGCCCGGGTCGTTGAACTGCGACGCGATGGTGCCGTACACGGGCACCGCGTCCTCGGCCAGGGTGAAGGCGTTGTGGTTGCGCTTCCACTGCTTGCGCACGTCGCGCAGCGCGTCCAGCGACCCGCGCTTGTCGAACTTGTTGATGGCGATGACGTCCGCGAAGTCGAGCATGTCGATCTTCTCGAGCTGCGTCGCCGCGCCGTACTCGGCCGTCATCACGTAGAGCGCCACGTCCGAGTGCTCGGTGATTTCGGTGTCCGACTGACCGATGCCGGAGGTCTCCACCACGATGAGGTCGAAGCCCGCCGCCTTGCAGACCTCGATGGAATGGGCGACGTGCCGGGACAGGGCCAGGTTGCTCTGGCGGGTAGCCATCGAGCGCATGTAGACGCGCGGGTTGTCGATGGCGTTCATGCGGATGCGGTCGCCCAGGAGCGCGCCGCCGGACTTGCGCTTGGACGGATCCACGGAGAGCACGGCGAGCGTCTTGTCCGGGAAGTCCGCCAGGAAGCGGCGCACCAGCTCGTCCACCAGGCTGGACTTGCCGGCGCCGCCCGTGCCGGTGATGCCCAGCACGGGCACCCGGGGCGCGTTCGTGCCGGCGTCCTTCAGCGCGGTGCGCAGCGCTTCCCCCGCGTCCGCGAAGTTCTCCGCGATGGTGATGAGCGACGCGATGCGCTCCGGCTCGCGGGGCAGCGGGTCCTTGAGCAGGCCCTTGAAGTCCGAGGGGCGCTTCTCGAAGTCACACTGGGAGATGAGGTCGTCGATCATCCCCTGCAGGCCCATGGCGCGGCCGTCGTCTGGGGAATAGATGCGCGCGACGCCGTACTTGTGCAGCTCGTCGATTTCCGTGGGGAGGATGGTGCCGCCGCCGCCGCCGAACACCTTGATGTTCGCGCCGCGCTCGCGCAGCAGGTCGATCATGTACTTGAAGTACTCGACGTGGCCGCCCTGGTAGGACGTGAGGGCGATGCCCTGGGCGTCCTCCTGGATGGCGCAGTCCACGATTTCAGCCACGGACCGGTTGTGGCCCAGGTGGATGATCTCCGCGCCGGAGGACTGCATCAGGCGGCGCATCACGTTGATGGCCGCGTCGTGTCCGTCGAAGAGGCTGGCGGCCGTGACGATGCGGACGTGGTGCTGGGGCCGGTACGGCTGGGGAGCGGTGGTCGGTTGGGGGTGTCGCACGGGCGTACACTAGGAGTGCAGTGCAGGCCCGGCAAGCGATTGAGACAGGCGTTGGCCGTTGGACGACGCGCCTTGTCAGGCCTGCGATTGCGGCAGGAATGTCCCCAGCACACGCAGTGCGGCGGAGGTGGGCGTCGCGCGGCCTTCGCGTACGGCCTGCTCCAGGACCGGTACCAGGGCGGCCACCTCGGGGTGCGCCCGCAGGGCTGCTCGCAGGCCGTCGTTCACCATGGCCCACATCCAGCCCACCTGCTGCTGGGTGCGCCGGTGCGAGAGCTCGCCGGAGGCAACGCGCTTCGCGACGACGTCCTCCACGGAGGCCCACAGCGTGTCGATGCCGGTGCCCTCCATGGCGCTGCACGTGGTGACCACCGGCTCCGCGCCGGGGCGCATCAGGTGCAGGGCGGCGCGGTACTCCGCGCGGGCCCGCGTGGCGCGCGGCAGGTTGTCGCCGTCTGCCTTGTTGATGGCCACCATGTCCGCGACTTCGAGGATGCCGCGCTTGATGCCCTGCAGTTCGTCACCGGCGCCCGCGAGCATCAGCACCAGGTAGAAGTCCACCAGGTCCGCGACCACCGTCTCGGACTGGCCCACGCCCACCGTCTCCACCAGCACCACGTCGAAGCCGGCGGCCTCGCAGAGCAGCAGCGTCTCCCGCGTCTTGCGCGCGACGCCGCCCAGCGTGCCGCTGGAGGGACTGGGTCGGATGTACGCGGCCAGCTCGCGCGCCAGCCGGTACATGCGCGTCTTGTCGCCCAGGATGCTGCCACCCGTGATGCTGCTGGACGGGTCGATGGCGAGCACCGCCACCTTCTGGCCGCCGCCCACCAGGTGCATGCCCAGCGCGTCGATGAAGGTGCTCTTGCCCACGCCCGGCACGCCGCTGATGCCCACGCGGCGGCTCTTGCCGGTGTAGGGCAGCAGCTTCGTCAGCACCTCCTGTGCGAGCGCGGCGTGCTTCGGGTGCTCGCTCTCCACCAGCGTGATGGCGCGCGCGAGCACCGCCCTGTCGCCCGCGCGCACGCCGTCCACGTAGGTGTCCGCGGGCAGCAGCTTCACGCCGCCTCCTGCTCGGCGGCCAGCTTGTCGAGCAGCTCGATGGCGGCCTTCGAGATGACGGTGCCCGGGCCGAAGATGGCGGCGGCGCCCGCGGCGCGAAGCGCGTCGTAGTCCTGCGGCGGGATGACGCCGCCCACCACGACCATGATGTCCTCGCGGCCCAGGGCCTTGAGGGCGTGCTTGAGCTGCGGCACCAGCGTGAGGTGGCCCGCGGCCAGCGACGACGCGCCCACCACGTGCACGTCGTTCTCCACCGCCTGGCGCGCGGACTCCTCCGGCGTCTGGAACAGCGGGCCAATGTCCACGTCGAAGCCCAGGTCCGCGAACGCGGTGGCGATGACCTTCTGTCCGCGGTCGTGGCCGTCCTGGCCCATCTTCGCGATGAGGATGCGCGGCCGGCGGCCGAAGCGCGCCAGGAAGTCATCCGCCTTCGCCCGCGCCTCCGCGATGCCCTGCGCCTGTCCGGCTTCCGCTGAATACACGCCCGTCACCCCGCGCACGGTGGCCTCGTAGCGCCCGAAGACCTTCTCCAGGGCGTCGCTGATTTCGCCCACGGTCGCCTTCGCCCGAGCCGCGTCGATGGCCAGCGCCAGCAGGTTGCCCTCGTTGCGGCGGCCCGCCTCGGTGAGCGCGTCCAGGCAGCGGCGGACGTCTTCCGCGTTGCGCTCCGCGCGCAGCTCGCGCAGGCGGGCAATCTGCGCCTCGCGCACGGCGGAGTTGTCCACCTTGAGGATTTCAATGTTGTCCGCGCGCTCCGGCGGGTACTTGTTCACGCCGATGATGGCCTGGCGTCCGGAGTCGATGCGCGCCTGCGTGCGCGCGGCGGCCTCTTCGATGCGCAGCTTGGGCAGGCCCGCGTCGATGGCCTTGGTCATGCCGCCCAGCGCCTCCACCTCTTGGATGTGGGCCCAGGCCTTCTGGGCCAGCTCGTGGGTGAGGCGCTCCACGTAGTAGCTGCCGCCCCACGGGTCGATGACGCGCGTGGTGCCGCTCTCCAACTGGAGATAGAGCTGGGTGTTGCGGGCGATGCGCGCGCTGAAGTCCGTGGGCAGCGCGATGGCTTCGTCCAGCGAGTTGGTGTGCAGGCTCTGGGTGTGGCCCTGGGTCGCGGCCATGGCCTCCACGCAGGTGCGCACGACGTTGTTGTAGACGTCCTGCGCGGTGAGGCTCCAGCCGGACGTCTGGCAATGGGTGCGCAGCGCCAGGCTCTTGTCGCTCTTGGGGTTGAAGCCCTTGATGAGGCGGGCCCAGAGGAGGCGGGCCGCGCGCATCTTGGCCACCTCCATGAAGAAGTTCATCCCGATGGCCCAGAAGAACGACAGGCGCGGAGCGAACGCGTCCACGCCCAGGCCCGCGGCGAGGCCCGCGCGCACGTACTCCACGCCGTCCGCGAGCGTGTAGCCAAGCTCCAGGTCCTGCGTCGCGCCGGCTTCCTGCATGTGGTAGCCGCTGATGCTGATGCTGTTGAAGCGCGGCATCCGCTCCGCCGTGAACTTGAAGATGTCCCCGATGATTCGCATCGAGGGGCCGGGCGGATAGATGTACGTGTTGCGGACCATGAACTCCTTGAGGATGTCGTTCTGGATGGTCCCGCTGAGCTGCTCGGGCTTCACGCCCTGTTCCTCGGCCGCGACCACGTAGAGCGCGAGCACGGGGAGGACGGCGCCGTTCATCGTCATCGACACGCTCATCTGGTCGAGCGGGATGCGGTCGAACAGGATGCGCATGTCCTTGATGGAGTCGATGGCGACGCCCGCCATGCCCACGTCACCCGCGACGCGCGGGTGGTCGCTGTCGTAACCCCGGTGCGTGGCCAGGTCGAACGCGATGGACAGGCCCTTCTGCCCGGCCGCGAGGTTGCGGCGGTAGAAGGCGTTGGACGCCTCCGCCGTGGAGAAGCCCGCGTACTGGCGCACCGTCCACGGCTGCTGCACGTACATGGTGGAGTAGGGGCCGCGCACGAACGGAGGCAGGCCCGGCAGCGAGCCCAGGTGCGCCACGCCCTCCAGGTCCTCGCGGGTGTAGAGCGGCTTCACCGGGATGCCCTCGGGCGTGTCCCAGCGTTCGGCGGAGGCCGTGGCCTGGCTCGCGTGCGCGCGCTGCTGCTCCAGCACGGACGCGGGCGTCTGGGTTTCGGGGGCGTCGAAGGCGACGCGGGAGAAGTCCGGAACGGTGGGGCGCATCAGGCCACTCCCAGTTGCGTGTGCAGCGTCTTCAGGAGCTGGAACAGGTCCGCTCCCGCGTAGAGGAAGAGGTCCACGCCGGCCGCGCGGAAGGCGGCCTCGTGGTCACCGGGACGGCCCGCGACGGCGACCGTGCGGGCGCCCTTCGCCTTGAGGGCCGCGACATAGGCGGGCAGGGCCTCCGGGTAGAGGGCATCCGGGCCGGAGATGACGACGAGCGTCGTGCCTGCCTTCGCGAACAGCTCCGCGGCGGCGTTCACGTCCGCGAAGCCGTGGTGCTCGTTGGGCTCGATGCCGCCCACGGCGAGCACGTTGGCGATCCACGTGGAGCGCGCGGTGTGCTCCGCCACGGTGCCCAGGTTCGCCATGAAGGCGCGAGGACGGACGCCGTGCGCCGCGTGGTAGCGGTCGCTCGCGTCGCGCAGGGACTCGAAGGCCTCCGACATGCGCACCGGGCTCGGCGGCGCGATGATGCCTTCACCCTGCGCGGGCATGGCGGCGCGGGCCTCGCGCTGCACGGGGGCCTCGTGGAGGTGGGGGAACTCGCTGACGCCCACGATGGGGAGCTTGCGCGTGCGCACGGCCTTGTCGCGCGCGGTGCGCGTCTCCGTGAGGACGCGGGCCACGTCGCCCTGCGCGATGGCGCGGGAGATGCCGCCCAGCGCTTCAATGCGTTGCAGTTCCGTCCAGGCCGCGCGGGCCAGCTCCCCGGTGAGCTGCTCCAGGTAGTAGCTGCCGCCCGCGGGGTCCGCGACGCGGTTGAGGCTGGACTCGTCGCGCAGGATGAGCTGCGTGTTGCGCGCGAGGCGCCGGCCCTGTTCGTCGGGCGTGCCCAGGGGCTCGTCGAAGGGCGCGGTGCTCACGCTGTCCGCGCCCGCGACGACGGCGGCGAAGGACTCCGCGGTGCCGCGCAGGATGTTCACCCACGGGTCGCGCCGCGTCTTGGTGGCGCTGGCCGTGCGCGCGTGCAGCGCCATGGCCTGCGACTCCGGCGCGCCGCCCGAAGCGGCGACGACCTTGGACCAGAGCAGCCGCGCCGCGCGCAGCTTGGCGATCTCAGGGAAGAACTGGCCGCCCACGGACAGGGCGAACTGCATGGACCGCGCGGCTTCACCCGGGGACACGCCCGCGCGCTCCAGCTCGCGCAGGTACTCCACGCCGGTGGCGATGCTCCACGCCAATTCATGCACGGACGTGGCGCCCGCGTCGGCCCAGGGGCGCGACGACACGAGCAGCGCGCGCAGGCCTGGTGCGTCCTTGATCAGGGACGTGACCAGAGGAGCGGCCTCCGCCAGCGTGCGGGCCACGTCCACCTTCGCGGCGCCATGGCGTGCGAGCGCCGCGATGGGGTCGATGCCCAGGCTGCCGCGCAGGGCCTGCTTCGCGGCGCCGGCCTTCTTCGCCAGCACCTCCAGCAACAGGGACGCGGGCCGCAGCACGTCCGCGGTCGGCTCCAGGTGCACCGGCGTGCGCTCCATCGGCACGTGCGCGAGCAGCCGCGCCAGCGTGGCCTCGTCCTTCACGTCCAGGCCGTGGGGCGCGTCCAGCAGCAGCCACACGCCCTGCGTGCCGCGCTCCAGGTCCTCGCGGAGCGCGTCGGCGGTCGCGGCGACGTCAGGGCCCGCGTACTCCTGGCACAAGAGCCATCCGCCCTCGGTGTGGCCCAGGGGCTGGGTGCCGCGCACGTAGGGCGCGACGCCGGGCGGCTCCGAGGGCGCTGGGGCGTCCTGGGGCGTGTAGAGGGGCTGGAGGGACAGGCCGCCCTCCAGGGGCGACTGGAGCACCGTGAAGGGCTTGCCCTTGAGGTCCTTGTCCACCAGCCGGCGCCACTCCTCGACGGAAGGGGGCGGGAAGTCCGCTGCGGTAAGAGGCACGTCAGCCATGCCCCTCCCATAGGCGCATTGCCCTACCCGGGGCAATGGAAGGCTGGAGGGGCCTGCGCGCATGCGTCCGCCGGGTGTCGTCTCCGGGCGGACGCGTCGTGTCATGCGACGTGTGCCTACTGCCGTGGCCTCTCGGAGGGCTCCGACCGCTGGGAGGCCCGGTCGGCCGGAGGAGGGGGCGTGTCCCAGCCGCCGCCCAGCGCCTTGATGAGCCCCACCGCGGACACCATCCGCCGTCCGGCGATGCTCGCCAGCGTCTGTTGGGCGGAGTAGAGGGTGTTCTGCGCGGTGACGACCTGAAGGTAGGTCACGGTGCCGGCCTTGTACTGGTTCAACACGACATCCAGCGTCTGCCGCGCGTAGCCGACCGCCTCCTGCTGGATGACGACCTCCTGCTCCAGCACGCGCAGCGAGACGAGGTTGTCCTCCACGTCCTGGAACGCGGCCAGCACCGTGGCCCGGTAGTTGGCGACAGCCTGGTCATAGGTGGCGAAGGCCTGCTCCGTCCGCGCGGCGCGCAGCCCGCCGTCGAAGAGGGTCGCCACCAGCTGCGGGCCCAACGACCAGACCAGGTGGGGCGCCGTCAGCCACTGCGCCAGGGTGGAGCTGACGAAGCCTCCGGACGCGCTCAGGTTGAGGGAGGGAAACCACGCGGCCATGGCCACGCCAATCTGCTCGTTCGCGGCGGCGGCCCGGCGCTCCGCCGCGGCGATGTCCGGCCGGCGCTCCAGCAGCGTGGAGGGGAACTCCAGCGGCAGGGGCGGCGGCGTCGCGGTCAGCGGCACGCGCGGCACGGAGAAGGTGGACGCGGGTTCGCCCACGAGGACCGCGATGGCGTGCTCGTAGGTGGCCCGGGCAATCTCATTCTCCGTCGCGGAGGCCCGCGCCAGGGCGAGCTGCGTCTGGGCCTGGAGCACGTCCGGCCGCGCCGCCACGCCCTGCGCGTAGCGGTTCTGGGTGAGCTGGAGGGACTTCTGGTAGCCGGTGACCGCGTCGTTCAGCAGCAGTTGCGTGGCATCCAGCGCGCGCAGCTGGAAGTAGTTCTGCGCGAGCAGCCCCTGCGCGGCCAGCTTCGCGTTGTCCAGGTCGGAGCCCGCGGCTTGAGCGGAGGCCTTCGCCCCGGAGACCTGGCGGCGCACGCTGCCCCAGAGGTCCGGCTCCCAGGACGCGTCCAGCGACAGGTCGAAGATGTTGCCCACCGTGCTGGCGCCCGCGTTGATGCCGCCCGGGATGGTGGTGCTGCGGCCGGCGCCCTTCGCCCGTGCCGCCGACCCGGAGGCGCCCAGGGTGGGGAACAGCGACGCGCGGGCCTCCGCCACCAGGGCGCGCGCCTGGCGGTAGGCGGCCTCGTAGCTGGCCACTGTCTGGTTGGCGTTCGCGACCTTCTCCTCCAGCGCGTCCAGCTCCGCGTCTCCGAAGCGCTTCCACCAGGGGCCCCGGTCATGTCTGTCATTGGGCTCGGCGGGCTTCCAGCCCTCCGTGGCTTCCTTGAAACGCGCGGGCACCACGGCCGTGGGGCGCTGGTAGTCCGGCCCCACCGCGCACGCGGACAGGAGGCCCAGGGCGAGCATGGGGACGGCACGGAAGTGAAGGCGCATCGTCGGCTCCAGATCCTGGCCTCAGGCCCGGCGGGGCGCGAAGCGGCGCGCTCGCCACTCGCGGACGCGCCGGCCCAGGCGGTCCAGGGTCATGTAGATGACCGGGGTGGTGTAGAGCGTCAGGAGCTGGCTGACGCACAGCCCCCCCGCGATGGCGATGCCCAGCGGCCGGCGCAGCTCGGAGCCCACGCCGGTGCCCAGCGCCAGCGGCAGCGCGCCCAGGAGCGCCGCCATCGTCGTCATCAGGATGGGGCGCAGCCGCAGCCGCGCGGCGTGGAAGATGGCGTCGCGCGAACCCAGCTGGCCCTCGCGCTCCGACACCAGCGCGAAGTCGATCATCATGATGGCGTTCTTCTTCACGATGCCGATGAGCAGGATGATGCCGATGAGGGCGATGATGGACAGGTCCAGCTTGAACAGCAGCAGGGCCAGGAGCGCGCCCACGCCCGCGGACGGCAGGGTGGACAGGATGGTGATGGGGTGGATGAGGCTCTCGTAGAGGATGCCCAGCACGATGTAGACGGCGAACAGGGCCGCGGCGATGAGCATGGGTTCGGAGGCCAGCGAGGCCTGGAACGCCTGGGCGGTGCCGCTGAAGCTGCCGTGCACCTCCGCCGGCAGGCCCATGTCGCGCACGGCCGCTTCAATCTGGGTGACGACGGGGCCCAGTGACGTCCCCGGCCCCAGGTTGAAGGACACCGTCGCGGACGGGAACTGGCCCTGGTGGTTGACGGACAGGAGCGTGCTCGCGTCCTCGAAGCGGGCGAACGCCGACAGCGGCACCTGCTGTCCGGCCGCGCTCGTCACGTAGATGTGGCGCAGGCTCTCCGGCCGCTGCCAGAAGTCCGCCTGCACCACCATCACCACGTGGTACTGGTTGCGGCTGGTGTACAGGGTGGACACCTGCCGCTGGCCGAAGGCGTCGTACAGCACGCCGTCAATCTGCTGGGCCGTGAGGCCGAAGCGCGCCGCCGTGTCGTAGTCGATGACGACGTTGGTCTCGAGCCCGTGGTCGCGCTGGTCGCTGTTGACGTCCAGCATCCCGGGCACCCGCTGCAACCGCTCCAGCACCCGCGGCGCCCACGCGTTCAGCACCGGCAGCGTGTCCGAGGACAGGGTGTACTGGTACTGCGCGTTACCCTGCCGCCCGCCAATCACCAGGTCCTGCGCGGACTGGAGGTACACCGTGGCACCGGGCACGGCCAGCAGCCTGCCCCGCAGCCGCCCCATGACGGCGTCCGCGGACAGCTTGCGCTCCTCCAGCGGCTTGAGCGTGATGAACAGCGTGCCCGCGTTGGAGGAGCCGCTGGGGCCGGAGCCGCCAATGGATCCCGCCACCGCCTGGACCGCCGGGTCCTCGCCAATGATGCGCACGTAGGTGGTGAACTTCTGGCGCATCGCCGCGAAGGAGATGTCCTGCTCCGCCTGGATGCTGGCGGTGAGCCGGCCGGTGTCCTGCTGCGGGAAGAACCCCTTGGGGATGACGACGAACAGGAAGCCGCTGAGCGCGACGGCGGCGAAGGTGAGCAGCAGCAGCAACCCCGGGTGTCCCAGGGACCAGGACAGGCTGCGGGCATAGCCCGCGCTCAGCCGCGTGAAGGGGTGGAAGGAGGAGCGCGAGCGACGGGGCTTCTTGGGCCGCAGCAGCCGGGCGCACATCGTGGGCGTCACGGTGAGCGACACCACCAGCGACATGAGGATGGCCACCGACAGCGTGACGGCGAACTCGCGGAACAGCCGGCCCACGATGCCCTGCATGAGCAGCAGGGGGATGAAGACGGCGATGAGGGAGATGCTCATCGACAGCACGGTGAAGCCGACCTCGCGCGCGCCGCGCAGCGCCG
The DNA here is from genome assembly GCF_003668935.1 of Corallococcus sp. AB032C. Classification (NCBI taxonomy): domain Bacteria; kingdom Pseudomonadati; phylum Myxococcota; class Myxococcia; order Myxococcales; family Myxococcaceae; genus Corallococcus; species Corallococcus sp. AB032C. Next base: position 135,233 of record NZ_RAWP01000007.1, read on the forward strand.
CCTCCATGGGGGACAGGCCTTCCTCGATGTGCCGTTCGATGTCCTCCAGCACCACGATGGCGTCATCCACCACGAAGCCGGTGGAGATGGTGAGCGCCATCATGGACAGGTTGTCCAGGCTGAACCCCAGCAGCTTCATCACCGCGAAGGTGCCCAAGAGCGACAGCGGCACGGCGACGCTGGGAATCAGCGTGGCGCGCAGGTTGCCCAGGAAGGCGAACACCACCAGGATGACCAACCCGATGGAGATGAGCAGCGTCATCTCCACGTCGCGCAGCGACGCGCGGATGGTGGTGGTGCGGTCCATCATCACCGTCAGGTCCACGTCCGCTGGCAGGATGGCCTTGAATTCGGGAAGCCGCGCCTGGAGCGCATCCACCGTGTCGATGACGTTGGCCCCCGGCTCCTTGAAGATGATGAGGATGATGGCTTCCTTGCCGTTGGCGAGCCCCAGGCTGTGCACGTCCTCCACGTTGTCGTCGCTGACGTGGGCCACATCCTGGAGCCGCACGGCTGCGCCGTTGGAGTAGGCGATGACGAGCGGCCGGTACTGCTCCGCGCGGAGGATCTGATCATCCGCGGTGAGCAGGACGGCCCGGGGCCCATCCTCCAGCTGGCCCTTGGGGCGGTTGGCGTTCTGCGCGCCCAGCGCGGTGCGGACCGCGTCCAGTCCCAGGCCGTACTTCTCCAGCGCGGTGGGGTTCACCTCCGCGCGCACCGCGGGCAGCGCGCCCCCGCCCACCAGCACCTGGCCCACGCCCGTCACCTGGGACACCTGCTGCTGGAGGAGGGTGGAGCCCAGGTCGTAGAGCGCGCCCCGGCCCCGGTGGGGCGACGTGAGCGCCAACAGCATGATGGGCGCGTCCGCGGGGTTCACCTTCCGGTAGGAGGGGTTGTTGGGCAGGTTCGTGGGCAGGTTGCCCCGGGCGGCGTTGATGGCGGCCTGGACGTCGCGCGCCGCCCCGTCGATGTTCCGCGACAGGTCGAACTGCACGACGATGCTGGTGGCGCCCAGGTTGCTGGACGACGTCATCTGGGTGATGCCCGCGATGCGGCCCAGCTGCCGCTCCAGCGGCGTGGCGACCGACGTGGCCATGATCTCCGGGCTCGCCCCCGGCAGGGCCGCCTGCACGCTGATGGTCGGGAACTCCACCTGGGGCAGCGGCGCGACGGGGAGGAGGTTGAAGGCCAGCGCCCCCACGAGCGCGATGCCCAGCGCCAGCAGCGACGTGGCCACCGGGCGCCGGATGAAGAGCGCGGAGGGGTTCATGCCGGGCTCCGCGGCGGCGCGGGGACGGAGGTCCGCCGCAGGTGCTGGACCCTGCGCGACAGGCCCGCGAAGCCCAGGTAGATGACCGGGGTGGTGAAGAGCGTCAGCAACTGGCTGACCATCAACCCGCCGATGATGGCGATGCCCAGGGGCTGGCGCAGCTCCGCGCCAATGCCCCCGCCCAGGGCCAGGGGCACGGCGCCCAGCATGGACGCCATCGTGGTCATCAGGATGGGGCGGAAGCGCAGCAGGCACGCCTCGTGGATGGCGTCCCGGGGGGCCTTGCCCTCCAGGCGTTCGGCCTCCAGCGCGAAGTCGATCATCATGATGGCGTTCTTCATCACGATGCCGATGAGCAGGATGATGCCGATGAGGGCGATCATCCCCAGCTCCAGCCCGCACACCCTCAACGCCAGCAGCGCGCCCATGGCCGCGGACGGCAGCGTGGACAGGATGGTGAGCGGGTGGACGTAGGATTCATACAGCACGCCCAGCACCAGGTAGACGGCCACCACGGCCGCCAGCACGAGGAAGCCCTCGTTCTTGAGCGAGTCCTGGAACGTGCGCGCGGTGCCCGCGAAGGCGGTCTGCACGGAGGCGGGAATCTGGAGCTTCTCCCGCACCCCATCGAAGGCGCTCACCGCCTGGGACAGGGACACGTCCCTCGCGGGGTTGAAGGAGACGTTGGCGACGGGGAACTGGTCCTGCCGGTTGACGCTGAGCGGCCCCGTTCCCGGCGTCACGCGGACGATGGACGCGAGGGGCACGGCGCCGCCGGTGGCGGACTGCAGGTAGACGGACCGCAGGGCGGTGTCCACGCGCTGGAGCGAGGGATGCACCTCCAGCACCACGCGGTACTGGTTGAGCTGGGTGAAGATGGTGGACACCTGGCGCTGGCCAAAGGCGTCGTAGAGGGCATTGTCGATCTGCTGGGGCGTGATGCCCAGCCGCGCGGCGGTGTCCCGGTCCAGGGTGACGTTGAGCCGCAGGCCGCCGTTCTGCAGGTCGCTGGAGACGTCCGTCAGTTCGGGCTGCGTGCGCAGGTGGGCGACGAGCCGCTGGGTCCAGGTCTCCAGCGCCGCTTCGTCCGGGGAGCCGAGGCTGTACTGGTACTGGGTGCGGCTCACGCGGCTGTCCAGCGTGAGGTCCTGCACGGGTGACAGGGACAGCGAGATGCCGGGCACGCCGTCCAGCGCTGGCTGGAGGCGGCGGATGACCTCCGTGGCGGAGGCGTCGCGGTCCGCCAGCGGCTTGAGGGTGACGAGCATCCGGCCGCTGTTGGGCGTGGTGTTGGTGCCATCCACGCCGATGAAGGACGACAGCCCCTCCACGGCCGGGTCCTCCAGCACCACCCGGGCCAGGGCCTGCTGGCGCTCGGACATGGCGGGGAAGGAGATGGACTGGGGCGCCAGGGAGATGCCCTGGAGCACGCCGGTGTCCTGGACGGGGAAGAAGCCCTTGGGGATGGTGTAGAGCAGCAGGCCCGTGAGCACGAGCGTCACCGCGGCGGCGAGCATCGTCAGCGCGCGGTGACCCAGCACCCACGTCAGCGCGACGTCGTAGTGGCCGACCAGGCGGTCGAACGCACCGCCCACGACGCGCTCGAAGCGGTGGGCCTCTTCCGGCCGGTGACGGCGCAGCAGGCGTGAGCAGAGCATGGGCGTGAGGGTCAGGGACACGACCGCGGACAGCAGGATGGTCACCGCCAGGGTGATGGCGAACTCGCGGAACAGGCGGCCCACCACGTCCCCCATGAAGAGCAGGGGGATGAGCACGGCGATGAGCGACACCGTGAGGGAGACGATGGTGAAGCCAATCTGCTTGGAGCCCTTGAGCGCGGCCTCCATGGGAGGCATGCCGTCTTCGATGTAGCGGCTGATGTTCTCAATCATCACGATGGCGTCGTCGACGACGAAGCCCGCGGCGATGGTGAGCGCCATCAGGGTCAGGTTGTTGAGCGAGAAGCCCAGCAACGACATGGCGGCGAAGGTGCCCACCAGGGACAGCGGCACGGCGATGCTGGGGATGAAGGTGGCGGAGGCGTTGCGCAGGAAGAGGAAGATGACGAGCACGACGAGCGCGATGGAGAACATCAGGTCGTGCTGCACGTCGCGCACGGAGGCGCGGATGGTGGTGGTGCGGTCGCTGAGCACGGACACCTTCACCGTCGCGGGCAGGGTGGACTGCAACTGGGGCAGCAGCTGGCGGACGCTGTCCACGACGGCAATGACATTGGCGCCCGGCTGGCGCTGCACGTTGAGGATGACCGCGGGCGTGGTCCCCGCCCAGGCGGCCTGCCGTACGTTCTCCGCGCCGTCGAAGACGTGCGCCACGTCGGACAGCCGCAGGGGGGCGCCGTCGCGGTACGCGATGATGAGCGGGGCGTACTCCTTGCTCGACAGGCGCTGGTCGTTGGAGTTGAGGGTGTAGGCCTGGCGGGGACCGTCGAAGCCGCCCTTGGGGCTGTTCACGTTGGCGGCGGCGACGGCGTTGCGGACGTCCTCCAGCGTCAGCCCGTGCGAGGCCAGCGCGAGCCCGTTGGCCTGGATGCGGACGGCGGGGCGCTGGCCGCCGCTGATGCTCACGAGTCCGACGCCGGACAGCTGGGAGAGCTTCTGCGCGATGCGCGTGTCCGCCAGGTCCTCCACCTGGGTGAGCGGCACGGTGTTGGACGTGAGGGCCAGGGTGATGACCGGCGTGTCGGCGGGGTTGACCTTGTTGTAGATGGGCGGGTTGGGCAGGTCGGTGGGCAGCAGGTTGTTGGCGGCGTTGATGGCGGCCTGGACCTGCTGCTCCGCGATGTCCAGGCTCATCTGGAGCGTGAACTGGAGCGTGATGACGGACGCGCCGCTGGAGCTGGACGACGTCATCTGGTTGAGGCCGGGCATCTGCCCGAACTGCCGCTCCAGGGGCGCGGTGACGCCCGAGGCCACCACGTCCGGGCTCGCGCCCGGCTGGAAGGTGAGGACCTGGATGGTGGGGTAGTCCACCTCCGGCAGCGCGGACACGGGCAGCAGGCGGTACGACAGCACGCCGCCTAGCAGCAGGGCCAGCATCAGCAGGGACGTCGCGATGGGCCGCAGGATGAAGGGCTCGGACATCAGCGCCCTCCGTCCGCGGCACCCGGGCCGCCGTCGGTTCCCCCGGCTCCGCTGCCACCCACTCCGGGGCCCGTGCCCGGGGCGTGCTGGCGCCGGATGGCCGCGCCGTCAGTGAGGTTGTCCGCGCCCTCCACCACCACGGCCTCCCCTGGCCGCAGCCCCTGGGTGATGACGGTGTCGTCGCCGTCCGCCGGGCCGGTCACCACCGCGCGCTGGCTGACGGTGTCGTTGGGCTGCACGACGTAGACGAACGTCCCATGCACGCCGTGCTGGAGCGCGGCGGTGGGCACGATGGTGGCCCCGTGCAGGGTTTCGATGATGAGCCGCGCGTTGACGAACTGCTGTGGGAACAGCCGCGAGTCGCGGTTGGGGAACGTCGCCTTGAGCCGCACGGTGCCGGTGTTGGGGTCGATCTGGTTGTCCACCGTGAGCAGCGTCCCGGTCGCCAGCAGGCGCTGGGCGCCGCGGTCATAGGCCTGGACGGTGAGGGGCTGGTGCGCGTTGAGCTTTTCCAGGAGCTCCGGCACGCGGTCCTCGGGGATGGAGAAGATGACCGTGATGGGCTGCAGGGTGTTGACGATGACGATGCCGTTCGTGTCCGACGCATGGACGATGTTGCCGGGGTCGACGAGCCGGAGGCCGACGCGGCCGGGGACGGGCGAGGTGATGCGCGTGTAGAGGAGGTTGACCTTGGCGGCGGCGACCGCGCCCTTGTCGGCCTTCACGATGCCCTCGTACTGGCGCACGAGGGCGCGCTGGGTGTCCAGTTGCTGGCGCGCGACGGAGTCCTGCTCCACGAGGACGGTGTAGCGGCGCAGATCCAGCCGGGCGTTCTCCAGGAGCGCCTCGTCGCGGATGAGCTGGCCGTGGGCCTGCTCCAACTGGCTCTGATAGGGGCGCGGGTCGAGCTCCGCCAGCAGGTCGCCTTCTTCGACGTGCTGGCCCTCCTGGAAGGCCACCCGCATGAGCTGTCCATCCACCCGTGAGTGCACGGCCACGGAAGCGGTGGGGGTCACCGCGCCCAGGCCCACGAGCGACACGGGCACGTCGCGCGTCGTCGCCTGCGCCGTCACCACGGGCCTCGGGCCGTGCGCACCCGCGCCTCCATCCGCGCCGCCATGCCCGCCGGCGGCCGTGGCTCTGGAGGTGTGGGGACGGTGGAGCTGCGCGGCGACGATGGCCGCGATGACCAGGCCCGCGAGCAGCAGGAGCCATCCCCAGCGGATGCGGCGGCGAGGGGGCGGCGCCTCGTGAGAGGTGTCCGGAGCGGAAGGAGGCGGCGTGCTCATGCGAAGGACCGCCGGACAGGCCCGGAGGGGTGGGGGCTCCAACGTGCGGCCGGGGGCCCCCGCCCTCAACCCGCCCGGAGGGAAGGACGGCTGCCCTCCAGCGGACATCCTCTCCAGGCGGCGGCGCGGCGCGTGCGATGGCGGACAATGAGGGGAGACCGATAGATTCGCGGGCAATGAACCCCGAAACGAAGTCCCCGTCGCGCGAGCCCGACCTCGAAGGCCAGCTCCTGCTGGATGGGGTGCGGCGGCTGTCCTCCGAGACGGGCAGCACCGGGGCGCCGCTCACGCCGGGCGCCGTGCGGATTCGGGCGCTGCGGACCCTGGCGAAGGGCGCGGGACTGGTGCTGCTAGGCGCCGTCATCATCGGGGTGCTGGTCTGGTTGGGCTTTGACGGCAACGGTGTATTGCCCCAGCTCCTGGCAATACCCACGTTCTTCCTGGGCGCCGCCTGGTTCATCGCGGGCCTCACGGGCCTCGTGACGGGACGCCCGTGGGACCGCACGCCCTTCTGGGTGAAGCTGCCGATGATGATCCTCGGGGCCTTCCTCGCGTTCACGGCCCTCATCGTCATTGCCTCCGTGGGCATGGATGCCCTGCGCTCGACCCTGGACTCAACGCCAGACGTCCAGGTGGGCCCGGGCGAATGATTCGAAGTCGCGTGGAGCGCGGCCGGTGACCCGCCGCACTGTGTCCGTCACGCGGTCCTCCGCCCCGTCGCGGATGAGCGTGTCGAGCATCGTGAGGAAGCGCGCGTAGGTTTCCGGCATGCCGGAGTCCTGAAGGTGCCGCTGTGCCTCGTCGGGTGTCACGTGCACGTGCCGGATGGAGCGGCCCGACACCCGGGACAGGATGGCCGCGAGGTCGTCGTAGCTCAGCGCCTGGGGGCCGGTGATGACATGCGCGGTGTCGTGCGACTTCCCGTCCGCGAGCGCGCAGCTCATCACCGCGGAGACCGCCCTGCCGGGGCCGGGCAGCGCGCTGGTGCTGGGCCGGCTGGCGGACGTGCTGCTCGTCCACGCGCTGCGGGCCCAGACGTCACTTGGGGGAACGAAACAGGCGGGGTGGAAGGCGCTGGCCGACCCCGCCATCGGAAACGCACTCGCGCTGATGCACGAACAGCCCGGCACCCCATGGACGGTGGAGCGGCTGGCTCGGTCCGTGGGCGTGTCGCGCTCCGGGTTCGCCGCGCGCTTCCACTCGCTGGTGGGGGAGACACCGCTGCACTACCTGGCCCAATGGCGGATGATCCGCGCCGCGCGCTGGCTGCATGAATCCAACGACAGCCTGGACACCATCGCTGAGCGCGCCGGCTACGAAAGCGCGCCTGCCTTCAGCAAGGCCTTCAAGCGCCGCTGGGGCGTGGGGCCCGGAGCGTATCGGCGTGCGGCCACGCGTCAGACTTCAGCGTGAGCCGCGGGTCCCGGTTTCAGTAATAGCAGCGCCAGTAATCGTACCCTTCCCCGTCGCAATAGCAGAAGGCATGGCCCACACCCCCGGGGCGGATACACTGACGCGGGTTGGCCCCAGCAGACGGACAGGACATGCCATCCAACTCCTCGCACTCAAGCAATACCGAGGAGGTGACGTCGGGAGCCGTCTGGTTCGCCGTGTCATCCACGGCCGCGGGCTCCATGGCGCCACCACAGCCAATGAGCAGCCCAAACATCAACGCTGAAATAATCCCGCGCATGTGCCCTCCGGGTTGAAAGCCATTGCGAGGCTAACACCGCTTCGCGATGAGTCTCAATATGTGGGCAATGTGTCGCAGCACGTCAGTACTGCGCCTGACATGATGTCCTGACAGCCCCTGAACGACGCGTCCTCCGGCGGCCCTCAGTGAGGAATGGCCACGGCCTGCTCCAGGCCCTCGGTCCACTCCAGCAGGCACGATGCGTCCACGCTGAAGTTGACCTCGATGCGCGCCTTCGGGCTCGCGTAGACGAGGGTGAAGTCCGGCTTCCACCGGTCGCTGGCCGCATCCGAGTGGGGACGGACCTCGACGGTGCAGGTGACGTCCCGTCCATGGTCCAGGTCCAGGCTGAACGGCTCCTGGGTGACCTGCCATTGCCGGAGTGCTCGCAGCAGCGCGTCGAAGTGGGAGCGGAGCACCACGACCTGTGGCAGCCGGAGGTCGAAGTCTTCCACGACCTCCATGAAGTCATGATTGTCCCTGCGGAAGCAGGTGCCGGTGCTTCGCAGCTCCATCAGCAGGCAGGGCTCCGAGTCCAGGGACACGGCCCGGCGGACCTTCCCTTCCAGCATGCTGTGGCCAGCGTTCGAGGGAAGGCGGAAGTTCATGTTCAAGCCCGCGCCCTGACGTGGTTCACGAGGTGGGACTGACGGGCGACACCAGCAGCCGGACCGCCTCCACTACGGAGCGGCGCCGCCGGCGGATCTCCGCGGGTGTGGGCGGGGTGGCCGTGGCGCAGTACGACAGCGGGAAGGCCCACGTCTTGGACAGGGCCAGCACCAGCGCCAGCAGCTCGTCCGCGGCGAAGTGCTTCGACACCAGCCCCTCCTTCTGTGCCTTCGCGATGGCGGCCGCCTTGTGCTGGTTGCTGCGCGCGACAGGCTCCGGGATGTCCACGGAGGGGCCGTGCTCCAGCTCGTACCAGGTGGCCAGGCGCAGCACCTGGGGCCGGGTCTGGAAGCCGTCGAACAGCCGCCCCGCGTAGGCGGGCAGGTCCGCCGCGTCAATGGGCGTCTCGCGCGCCACCTCCGCCACGTGCGCTTCGAAGACCGCGTCGAACAGCTGCTCCTTGCTGCCGAAGTACGAATAGATGAGCGCCTTGTTGCAGCCGGCCGCCGCCGCGATGCGGTCCACGCGCGCGCCCGCGATGCCCTTCTCCGAGAACTCCGCCGCGGCCGCTTCCAGCAGGCGCTGCCGGGTCTTCTGAGCGTCTCCAGCCATGCCTGCCCACCATGCCCCAGACCATTCCGGGTTGCACCCTGTCAGGAGGGCCAATATATCCATGTAACCAACTGGTTAGTTGAAAGGATTTCCTGACATGAGTGCGACCCCTGAGACGTCCCGTGTCTGGCTCATCACCGGCTCCTCCCGAGGCCTGGGACGCAGCTTCGCGGAGGCCGTGCTGGCGGCCGGGCACCGCCTGGTGGCCACGGCGCGCAAGCCGGAGCAGCTGGCTTCCCTGGTGGAGCGTTACGGGGACCGGGTCCGCGCGGTGGCGCTGGACGTGACGAACCCCGAGCAGGCGAGGGCCGCCGTACAGGCAGCAGTGGATGCGTTCGGCCGCCTGGACGTGGTGGTGAACAACGCGGGCTACGGCAGCCTCGCGCCCATCGAGCAGGTGACGGACGAGGACTTCCGCTCGCAGCTCGACACCAACCTCTTCGGCGTCCTGAACGTCACGAGGGCCGCGCTGCCGGTGCTCCGCGAGCAGCGCTCCGGGCACATCATCCAGGTGTCCTCCGTGGGAGGCCGCCTGTCCACGCCGGGGCTGGGCGCGTATCAGGCCGCGAAGTGGGCAGTGGGAGGCCTCTCCGAGGTCCTGGCCAAGGAGACCGCGCCCTTCGGCGTGAAGGTGACGGTGCTGGAGCCGGGTGGCTTCCGCACGGATTGGGCGGGAGCGTCCATGACCATCCCGGAGTTCCGGCCGGAGTACGCGCCCACGGTGGGCGTGGTGGCCCAGCACATGCGTTCGCGAACGGGCAAGGAGGCGGGGGACCCGGACCGCGCGGCGCAGGTGCTGCTCCAGGTGGCCTCGATGGAGTCCCCGCCGCTGCACCTGGTGCTGGGCAGCGACGCGTTCGAGTTGTCACAGCAGAAGCTGGATGCGCTCAAGGCGGAGGACCAGAAGTGGAAGGACCTCTCCGTGTCCACCGACTTCCCGGAGGCCCGCGCTCCGGCCCCGCGCTTCTGACGGCTACCAGAGGTTGCGGCCGTCCACGAACCTCACGCGCACCGCGTCCAGATTGAAGTCGTCGAACAGGCGCGCGTTGAGGCCCACCTTGAACCTGCCGGGCACGGGCGCGTTGTCTTCCCAGACGGGCGTGTCCGTCCACGTGCCGCAGCCGCACTGCTGGCAGTGGTGGTGCGCCACGGGCTCGTTGCGCGCGTAGGTGGCCACGTTCTCGCGGCGCGTGAACGTCACCTGCTCGGGCTCGTAGTAGGCCCAGAGCACGCCGCGCTTGGAGCAGAACGTGCAGTTGCAGCGGGTGACGTCCTTGGGGTGCACGGTCACCTTGAACCGCGTCGCACCGCAGTGACAGCTGCCCTTCAAGGTCGCGGCTTCGCTCATCCCGCCATCATCCGGAGTGCCGCATTTCCTGGAAGCGCGGTGCGCGCACGGTGTTCGTGCGTCGACGCTTGCACCGTGAGCACGGGTGCCTTCCGCCTGCCTTGACAGGCCTGGGGGCACTCGTGAGGATGCAAGTCATTATCAACTTCGAGTCAAGAGACGGGGTCGCGCGGTGGACGCGATGTTGAGCCTCGCCGCGCTGTGTTTCTGCGTGTCGGCGGTGTCGTGGATGGGCGTGGGTGGCCGTGCGCGGTGGCTCGCGGCCGTGCCGGGGCTCGCGTCGCTGGGGTGCTGCGTGGGTGATTTCGGGTGGGTGGCGGGGCTGCTGGTGCTGCTGGTGCTCGCGATGACGGCGGCCTCGGTGCTGGTGCTGGTGCTCTCGCCCCGGCCTTCGCGGGCGCGCACGTTCGCGTGGGCGAGTGGCGTGGCGGGACTGGTGCCGGTGGCGCTGATGGGCGTGGGGCGATGAGCGCGGGTCGCGGTAACAATGCGGCGAACCACTCCGTCGCGCGGACGCTGGCGACGGTGATGGGGGCTCCGCTCGCGGCGTTCGCGGTGGGCGCGGCGGTGATGGCGTTCCTGCCGGTGTCGGGGCCGTGGGCCTTCGCGCTGGGCTTCCACGTGGTGCTGCCCGTGTGGGTGGGATTCGCGTGCGCGCTGCCGCTGGCGCGGAATGGCCGGGTGGCGTGGGGCGTGTGCCTGGCGGTGGTGGTGCCGGTGGCCGTCGCGCTGGCCGTGCGGGGGCCGCGATGAAGCTGTCGCCCCGGACGTTCCGCATCCAGTTCGACCTGCACGCGTGGGCGGGCGTCGTCGCCAGCCTGTTCCTGTTCGTCATCTTCTTCTGTGGCGTCTTCGCGATGTTCCGTGAGGAGCTGGAGGTGTGGCAGGAGCCCGCGCTCCACGTCGCGCCGCCCTCGGAGTCACCGCCGTCGTTCGACCTGATGCTCGACCGGGTGCGCGAGCAGGGGCCGCTGCCGCGCGGCGCTCACGTGGGGATGCTCACGCACGAGGAGACGCGGTTCATCACCGCGTACCTCTTCGAGCCCACGGGGATGCGCGTGCTGTGGCTGGACCCCGTCACCGGCACCTCGCTGCCGGAGCGCAGCCGGCTGGCGAGCGAACTGTACTGGATGCACTTCTTCTACCGGGTGCCCTGGGGGATGGAGTTCACGGGGCTGGTGTCGGTGGCGCTGCTGGTGGCGCTGGTCAGCGGCCTGTGGATCCACCTGAAGGACCTGCGCGCGCAGTGGTGGCGCTTCCGGCCCACGGCGAAGCCGCGCTTCTCCGCGTCGGACGCGCACAAGGTGCTGGGCATCTTCGGGCTGCCGTTCACCGCGATGCTGGCGTGGACGGGGGCGGTGTTGTGCATGGCGGGGCTGGCGGCGCAGGGCTTCGGGAGCGTGGTGTACCGGGGGCAGGCGGACCGGGTGACGAAGCTGCGCGGCTACAGCGTGCCCGTGCGGGAGGCGGCGGGGAAGGACGCGCCCATGTTGTCGCTGGACACGGTGGTGGACCGGGCGCGCGCGTCGGTGCCTGGCGCGGAGGGCACGCCCCGCTACGTGGAGCTTCACGACTACGGCGACGCGCGCGGCTGGGCGGGCGTGTACTTCCAGTTGTCCCCGCTGGGGCCGGACCACTTCGCGCACGTGGACAGCGTGAGTGGAGAGACGTTCGGGTCGAGCGTGGAGTCCCGCACGCCGAATTTCTCCTTTGAGCGGCTGCTCTTCGACCTGCACGCGGGCCGGTTCGCGGAGGCGCTGATGAAGCCGCTCTATGCGCTGCTCGCGCTGGCGATGTGCGCGGTGCTCGTCACGGGAAACCTCATCTGGCTGGAGCGCCGGGACCCGCTGCGCACGCATAGGGGCAACCGCGTGCTGGAGCGGCTGACGGTGGGCGTCTCCGCGGGGCTCGCATTCGGCACGGCGGTGTACTGCGCCGCGAACCGCGTGCTGCCGTGGGCGCTGGTGCGGCGGGGCGACTGGGAGTTCGGCCTGTTCCTGGGCGCGTGGGCGCTCGCGGTGGTCATCGCGCTCGTGCCGCGAGGGTCGTCGCGCCGGGTGGGCAGCGTGCTGAGCGCCGCGGCCGCGGTGCTGTTCGGCGCGGTGGTGGTGGGCGACGTGGTGACGCAGGACGCGAACCTGTTCACTGCGCTGTCGCGTGGTCTGCCACCGGTGTTCATTGCGGAAGCGTTCCTGGCCGCGATGGCGCTGGGGTGCGGCGGGCTCGCGTGGGGTGTGCGCAGGCGCAAGACGGCGGAGCCCGTGTCCGGTGGCGCCGCGCCCGAAGGGCCCCTCGTCAAAGCGTAATCACAGAGGCTGACATGCGCGCGGGACGCGCCGGGCCCCGGACTCCCATGCAGTCCGTCCCCTGCCCGACGCGGTCCGCCAAACCTGTCGGACAGTCGGACAGGTTTCCGCGCATCGGCCGGGACGGAGGCCCTCCCTGGACGTGGGCTTCCAAAGCCTGTCGGACAGTCGGACAGGTTTCCGCTGCATCGGAGGGGGCAGGGGCCCGCCCTGGGCATGAGGTTCCAGAACTTGTCCGACAGTCGGACAGGTTTCCGCTGCTCGGCGGGGGGCAGGGGCTCACCCTGGACATGCGGTTCCAAGACTTGTCCGACAGTCGGACAGGTTCTCGCTGCCCGGGTGGAGCGGAGCCGCCGGGCCTCGGACTTCAAAACTTGTCCGACAGTCGGACAGGTTCTCGCTGCCCGGGTGGAGCGGAGCCGCCGGGCCTCGGACTTCAAAACTTGTCCGACAGTCGGACAGGTTTCCGCTGCCCGGGCGGAGCGGAGCCCCCGCGCCATGGGCTTCAAGACTTGTCCGACTGTCGGACAGGTTTTTTCGGTGCGCCGCCGGCGGGGCGCCCCGTCGGGGTTCTTACCTTCTCACCCAGGGGGACAACCTTCGTTGCGCGGGCCTGGCGCTCGGGAGCCGTCCCGTCAACGCGCGACCGTGGCGCTTCCGGAATCTCGAGGCGCGGCCCCCGGGAACGACTGCGGCCCTCGCTGGCGGAGACGTGCCAGGCGAAGGCCCCAGGGGTTCCGCAGTGTGTGATGGCTTCAGGCCCTTCCGGCGGTGAGGCTTCCGGAAGGACCCTTCAGGCCTGCGTGATGGCTACCAGGTGTAGCCGACCGTGGCGGACGCGCGGCGGCGCTCGCCGTAGAAGCAGGCCGTCGCGGAGCTGCACGAGGACACGTAGGTCTTGTCGCCCAGGTTGGAGGCGTTGACGGCCGCTCGCCACGGGCCGCGCTCGAAGTGCACGCTCGCGTCCACCAGCGTGAAGCCCGGCACGTCCAGCGTGTTCTCGCGGTCCGCGAAGGAGCTGCCCACGCCGCGCACTCCCGCCGCCGCGCCGAAGCCGCGCAGCGCTCCGTCCTGGAACGTGTAGTCCAGCCACAGCGACGCCAGCACCTCCGGCACACCCACCGGGCGCTTGCCCAGCTCGAAGTCCGCGCCCTCGGTGATCTCCAGCGAGTACAGCGACGCGGAGCCAATCAGGCTCAGCCCGTGCATCAGCGTGGCGTTGGCCTCCACCTCGAAGCCGCGCGAACGGACCTCGCCAATCTGCAGCTGGTTGAAGGAGCCGTCCGTCGTCACGAAGTTCTGACGCTTCAGCTCGAACACCGACAGACCCACCAGCACCGGGAACGCATCCGGCTGGTACTTCACGCCCGCTTCAAGCTGCTGGCCCTTCTCCGGCTCGAAGATCGAGCCGTCCGACTTCGTCCCGGCCACCGGGTTGAACGACTTGGAGAAGCTGACGTACGGCGCGACGCCGAAGTCGAAGCGGTAGAGCAGACCCGCGCGGCCGCTGAAGGCGCTCTCGCTGCCGTCGTAGTTGGCCGTGGGCGCGAGCTCGTTGTCCACGTCCATGCCTACCCAGTCATGACGCCCGCTCAGCACCAGGCTCAGCCGGTCGCCGATGCGCAGCTGGTCCTGGAGGTAGACGCCCAACTGGTTCTGCGTGGACTGGTTCAGCGTGTAGCGCGACTCCGTGGGCGTGTAGTCGCCACGCACGGGGTTGAGCAGGTCCAGCGGCGCGCCGGCCTCGTAGCCCTGCTCGTCGTTCAGCACGTAGTTCTTGAAGTCCACGCCCGCGAGCACCAGGTGGCGCACGGGGCCGGTGCTGAACCGCACGTCGCCCTGCGTGTCCACCGAGAAGAGGTTCGCGGTCGGCCGGGTGACGAAGTTGCCGCGGGACAGCTGCGCGTCCGCCGGCTCACCCACGTAGCCCACGCCGTAGAGCGTCTGGAAGTCCAGGTCCAGGTGCGCGTAGCGCAGGTTCTGCCGCAGCGTGAAGGTGTCGTTGAAGCGGTGGGAGAACTCGTAGCCCGCCCAGGACTGGTTGCGCTGGAAGTGGTCCAGGCTCTTGTCGCTGGTGAAGAGGTCGGTGGGGATGCGGCCATAGGGCGCGTCCACCACGGTGCCCACGTACGGCAGGAAGTTCTGACCCTGCGTGCGGTCCGCCAGGAAGCTGCCGTGCAGCGTCAGCGCCGTATTGTCCGACGGTGCCCAGGTGAGGGCCGGCGCGATGAAGAGCCGGTTGTTGTCCGTCTCCTCCACCTGCGTGCCGCCGCCGCGCGCCAGCGCCGTCACCCGGTAGCGCCAGTGATTGCCCGAGTCGATGGCGCCGCCGAAGTCCACGGCCGCGTAGCCGTTGGCGAACTCGTTGACGCTCAGCTCCACGTGCCGGATGTGCCCTTCCACCGGCGGACGCTTGCCCACCATGTTGAGCAGACCGCCCGGAGACGTGCCGCCGTACAGCACGGACGAGGGGCCGCGCACGGTCTCCACGCGCTCCAGGCCGAAGGTCTCCAGGCGCCAGGTGGCGAAGCTGCTGGAGTACAGCTGGAGCCCGTCCAGGAAGTAGCCGCCCTCCTGGGACGTGAAGCCGCGAATCAGGAACCAGTCGTTGCGAGGGTCCGCGCCGAACGTGTCCGAGCGCACGCCCGGCGTGTAGCGCGTGGCCTCCGTCACGGACTGCACCTGCTGCGCGTCCATCTGCGCCCGGCCCACCACCGACACCGACTGAGGCGTGTCGCCAATCGCGGTGTCCGTCTTCGTGCCGCTGCCGCTGCGGCGCGCGGTGTAGCCCTGCACCGGGCCGTTGGCGCGCTCGCTCTCCACCACCACCGTGGGCAGGTCGTAGACGCCGTCGTCCGCGGGCGCGGCGCCGGGTTCCGGGTTCGAGGCCTGCGCGGGCGCCGGGGTCTCCGGAGCCGGGGCCTCCTGGGGCGCGGCGGGCTCCTGCGCCAGGGCAGGGGAGGCGAGGAGGGAGATGGAGGCGCCAAGCAGCGCCCCCGGGACGAGGCTGCGCGGACGGCTGCGGAACAAAGTGGGCATGTTGAGAATGATTTGCGAAATCAGGGGGACGCCCTGTCGCGTAACACGCGCCCCCTGAGGCGGCAAGCCGGGAGTCGCCCACGCCCTCCCGGTCCTCGCCGCGTCACACCGGATGTCTGTATTTACGGCCCCGGGTATGGGATTACCCGGAGCTGTCTTTCCCTGCTATCCGGAGGTCCGGGTTTCAGGCGCGCTCGACGCGAAGCTTCGCGGGCAGGCCGTTGAGGCTGGCCTCCTCCTCCGTGCCGGTGAGCCCCTCGGGGCCCACGTGGATTTCGGAGGCGAGCGTCTCGCGGGCAATCTCGTCGCGGGCCGCGTCGACGACGCGCTTCACGCGGTCATCGCCGTCCACCCACAGGCGGATGCGGTCGGTGTAGCCCAGGTTCATGTCCTTGCGGGAACCCTGCACGCGCGCCAGCAGCTCGCGCACCAGGCCTTCGTCCACCAGGGCTTCCGTGAGCTGCGTGTGCATCACCACCACGCCCACGCCTCCGCCCGCGGCGGCGTAGCCCGGCTGTGCCTCCACCAGCGTCTCCAGCTCCTCGGCGGGGAAGACCATGTCCTCGCCGCCCACGTTCAGGGCGACCTTGCCCGTCTGGAGCAGCTCCTGGTGCAGCGCGCGGCCATCCCCCGAGTCGAACGCCTTGCGCACCGGCGCGAGCTTGGGGCCCAGCCGGCTGCCCATGGCGCGCAGGTTGGGACGCACGCGGTAGCGCACCACGTCCGCCTCCGGGCTGCCCGGCTCCACCCACTTCACGGTGTGCACGTTCAGCTCGTCGCTGATGAGCGCCTGGTACACCGCCACGCGCTCCGTCAGCTCGCGGCGCGACAGGATGACGTCCGCGCGCGACAGCGGCTGGCGCACCTTGAGCCGGTTGTCCGTGCGGACCTTGAGACCCAGCGACACCAGCTCGCGCACCGCGCCCATCTCCGCGGCCAGCCCCTCGTCGATGAGGCTTGCGTCCACGTCCGGGAAGCTCGCCAGGTGCACGCTCTCCGGCTGCGCCGCGCCCCACGGCTTGCCCACCAGGTTGCCCCACATGTCATCCGCGAAGAACGGGATGAAGGGCGCGGACATGGCGGTGATGGTCGTCAGCGCTTCGTAGAGCGTGAAGTACGCGTCCTGCTTGTCCTGCTCGAAGCCCGGCGCCCAGAAGCGCTCGCGGCTGCGGCGCAGGTACCAGTTGGACAGCGCGTCCACCAGCGCCACCATCCGCTGGGCCGCGTCGTAGACCTGGTACGTGTCCAGCGCCTTGGCCACGTCGCGCAGGGTGAGCTGCACCTCGGAGAGGATCCACCGGTCCAGCACCGGCCGGGCCTTCACCTCGCGCCAGCCCTGGCTCTTGCGGATGGCCAGCCACGGGGCCTCCGTGCTGGACTCGGTGCCCTTCGCCGGGTTGAACCCGTCGATGTTCGCGTAGATGGTGAAGAACGAGTAGACGTTGCGCAGCTTGACCTGGAAGTCCTTCTGCAACAGCCGCACGTTCGCCAGCGAGTGGCGCGTGTTGGACCAGGTGGGGCTGGCCGCGTAGAAGAACCACCGGAACGCGTCCGCGCCCGGCGCCTTGGTGGCGGGGTCCTTGAGCACCACGCGCTCGGTGGCCGCCAGCCGGGGCACCTCCACCGGCATCACGTCCACGCCGCGCGCGGAGGGCTTCACGCCCAGCTGCTCAAGCTCCTGCGGCGCCAGCAGCACCACGCGGCGCTTGAGCTTCTTGTGCACCTTCACGGTGACGCTGACGGGCGCGTCCGGCCGGTCCGGGCGGAAGAGCAGCACCTTCGCGCCCTCCTGCGTGTCCAGGCCCTCCAGGTCCTCGCGCGCGATGAGCGCCACGCCGGGCTCCGCCGGGACGCCGGCCTCCGTGGCGGTGAGCACCGCGAAGTCCATGCGCACCTCGTCCAGGATGATCTCCGGCGGGGTGTAGTTGCCCTTGGACTTGGACTCCTTCTTGCCCTCCTTGTCGGAGACATGGCCGAGCACGATGCAGCTCTTGTACGGCATGGGCCACTCACGCTTGGGCGTCAGGCCCATGCGCTTCTGCGTCTCCTCGTCGAAGAGGAGCGTGCTCACCATCAGCAGCGAGTAGAACCAGCCGCGCGTCTGGTCGATGGCCTCCGAGATGAAGTCCGCCGGGAACGCGCGGTTGAAGGTCTCCTTGCTGCCTTCCGCGTGCGGGAAGCCCCACTGCGCGAAGGGCATGCAGCCGGAGTCGAACCACACGTCCACCACTTCCGGGACGCGCTGGAACTTCCCACCGGAGCCGGCCTTCTCGTACGTGACCTTGTCGATCCACGGCTTGTGGACCAGCAGGTGCTCCGCGTTGGACTCGTGCGGCTTGCCGGCGAGGAACGCCTTCAGCTCCGCCTCCACGGCGGCCACGTTGTTGCCCGGCTTCTGGCGCAGCTCCGCGATGGAGGCCACGGCCTCCGTCTCACCCGTCTCCGAGTGGATCCACAGCGGCAGCGGCGTGCCCCAGTAGCGCTCGCGCGACAGGGCCCAGTCCACGTTGTTGTCCAGGAAGTCGCCGAAGCGGCCGTCCTTGATGTTCTCCGGGACCCAGTTGACCTGCTGGTTGTTGGCCTTGGCCTGCTCGATGACGGAGGTGGTGCGGATGTACCAGGCGGGGCGGGCGTACTGGATGAGCGGGTCTTCGTCCGCGCGCCAGCAGAAGGGGTACTCGTGGCGGTACTGCTCCGTGTGGATGAGCAGCCCGCGCTCCTTCAGGTTGCGCTGCAGGTCCTTGTCCGCGTCCTTCACGAAGCGGCCGGCGACGAGCGGCACCTCTTCCGAGAACGTGCCGTCCGGCTTCACCGCGCAGCGCATGCCCAGCGCGTCCGGGTCCTGGAAGCGCGTGGCGTCCTTGCGGTAGGCCTTGTAGTCGTCCTCGCCGAAGGCGGGCGCCGTGTGGACGATGCCCGTGCCGCTGTCCAGCGTGACGAAGTCCGCCGGAATCACGCGCCAGCCCACCGTGTCCTGTCCGCCGTCCTTCAGGGGCAGCGTGGCGTCCGCCTCCTTCGCGAAGTACGTGTCGAAGGGCGGCGTGTAGCGCTTGCCCACCAGGTCGCTGCCCTTCTGCGTGGACAGCACGGGCAGGTCCTTCTTCAGCTTCTTGGCCAGCTCCTCGCGCAGCGCCGCGGCGAGGATGAGCTTGCGGTCGCCCGCGTCCACCGTGACGTAGTCCACGGACGGGTTCACCGCCGCGTACATGTTGGACGGCAGCGTCCAGGGCGTCGTCGTCCAGATGAGCAGCGACGTGTCCGGAGCATCGCGCAGGGGGAAGGCCACGTAGACGCTGGGGTCGTCCACCGTCTTGTAGCCCAGGCCTACTTCGGCGGCGGACAGCGCGGTGCCGCCGCGCGGCCACCACCACACCACCTTGTGGCCCTGGTACAGCAGGCCCTTCTTGTAGAGCTCGGAGAGCGCCCACCACACGCTCTGCACGAAGCCACGGTGATAGGTGACGTAGGCCTCGTTGAGGTCCACCCAGAAGCCGATGCGCTGGGTCAGCCGCTCCCACTCCCCCGTGTAGCGGAACACGGACTCGATGCAGCGCTCCGTGAAGGGCTCCACGCCGTACTTCTCAATCTCCGCCTTGCCGTGGATGCGGAGCTCCTTCTCCACCTCCACCTCCACCGGCAGGCCGTGCGTGTCCCAGCCCGCCTTGCGCGGCACGTAGTGGCCTCGCATGGTCTGGTAGCGCGGGAACAGGTCCTTGATGACGCGCGTGAGGACGTGGCCGTTGTGGGGCAGGCCGTTCGCGGTGGGCGGGCCTTCGTAGAAGACGAAGGAGGGCTTGCCTTCGTTCGCCTTGAGCGATTTCTCGAAGATGCCGCGCTCCTTCCAGAAGGCCAGGATGCGGCGCTCCTCGGCCGGGAAGTCCATCTCCACGGGGACCGCGTTGAACAGGGGCGAAGGCGTTTCAGGCATGGTGGCCTGCTTGATAGCACCGGAGCGGCCCTTTGGCAGTGAATCCAGGCCCTTGCAAACCCGCCCGCACGCCGGTGGACAGATGCGCCTAAGCTGAAATTCATGCAATTCGCGCAGGAGAGGTGACACCCTGGCTGCTCCCCGGGCAGCCACTGGAGGTCCTCGCGTGACGCACGTCCCCCCGAAGCCATCCCTCTCCTTCCTTCTGGCCGCGCTGGTGCTGTGCCTGGGCGCGGGCCGCGCGAGCGCCCAGGTGTCCCGGACGTTGAGCACGCCCGGCCCCACGGCGCAGGCGCAGAAGGTCTACAACCTGCTGACGGACCTGGAGAACAACAGCCGCGACGGCGGGACGAAGCAGACCATCATGGGCCAGCACTGCGAGGCCCAGAAGGAAGCCTACGCGGGCGAGTACTGGGTGAAGGTGGGGGACATCTCCGGCCGCCGTCCAGGCTTCGTGGAGTTCGACTTCGGGCCGGGCAATTACCGCAACACGTACGCGGAAGCCTACGTGGACTATGCGGTGGGCTTCGCGCGAGACCGCTTCAGCTACGGCGAGGGCATCGTGGGGTTCAGCTTCCACATGTCCTATCCGGGCGCATCCGTGAAGAGCTGGCCGAACAACTTCCGGCAGTCATGGATGGACTACAACTGGTTCGGCCGGGTCATCAACTGGCAGGCCAACACGGCGGAGTACCAGGCGCTGCTGCGGGACTTGTCCTTCGCGGCGGACAAGCTCGAGTACCTCCAGCAGCAGGGCGTGCCGGTGCTGTACCGCCCCTTCCACGAGATGAACAAGAAGGGGAGCGCGTCGCCGTTCTGGTGGGCGAACCAGGACCCCGCTCAGTACAAGCAGCTCTGGAACATCACGCACGACTACCTGGTGAAGACGCGCGGTTTGAAGAACCTCCTCTTCGTCTGGTCGCCGTACGAGTGGGACGGCACCTACGGCGGGGACCCGTGGAACTACTACCCGGGCAACGACCGCGTGGACGTGGTGGGCGTGGACATCTACCACGGCAATCCCTACTTCCCGGCCCAGTTCTACACGGGGCTCGCGGGCTACAACAAACCGCGCATGCTGGCGGAGACGGACAAGCTCCCGGTGCGCTGGGGTGACAGCCGTTACGGCACGGTGTCTGAGTTGGACGCGCGCCCGTGGGCCATCTACTCCATCTGGGGCGACTCGCTTGTCTACAACCTGGGCACGACGAGCCCCAACGACTGGAACGTGTCCAGCGGCTACAAGGCCATCAAGGACACGTATGGCTATCAAGGCACGTACTGGCGCGTGCTGACCGGCGGGAGCAACGCGACCTACAACTGGGGCGCGTTGCGCTGAGGGCCGGGGCTCACCAGTTCGTGGGGCGGTAGTCCTTGAAGAAGTTGCCCCAGACGTACTCGCCGGTGTTCACGGCGGTGATGACGGGGTCCACGATGCGCGCGGCCCCGTCCAGGATGTCCAGTGGGGGCTGGAAGTCCAGCTCCTGCACCTTGCGCTCGGCATGATGAGCGGGGTCCTCGTCGGTGACCCAGCCGGTGTCCGCCGCGTTCATGAAGATGTTGTCGCGCGCGTAGTCCGGCGCGGACGTCAGCGTCATCATGTTCAGCGCGGCCTTGGCCATGTTGGTGTGCGGGTGCTTGTCCGTCTTCGTCCCTCGGGAGAAGCTGCCCTCCATCGCGGACACGTTGACGATGTGGCCCGGCCGCGAGCGGTCCTTCAGCATCAGCGGCCTCAACTTCCCGCACAGGATGAAGGGCGCCACCGCGTTCACCAGGTGTACCTCCAGCATCTCCGCGGTGCGCACCTCCCCCAGCCGCAGGCGCCAGGAGTTCGTGGCCCTCAGGTCCACCTGCTGGAGGTCCGCGTCCAGCCGGCCTTCCGGGAAGAGGGCGCGCGTGTCGCCCTCCTGCTCCATGGCGTAGGGCATCAGGGACAGCGCCGCGGAGGAGTGGATGCCCAACGCCGGGTCGCCGCTGCGCCAGGTCGCCACGGGCAGTGACGTGTTGCCCATATCGCCCGGGCCCAGCGCGGGACGGAGCGCGGAGATGCAGGCCTCATGGCCCGCGAGCAGCGCGCGCAGCTTGGGCTCCAGGGTGCCGGCGTCGCTCAGCTCGCCCTCCAGTAGGTGCTGGTAGAAGCCCGGTGGCCGGCGCACGGTCTGCGCGGCGTTGTTGATGAGGATGTCCAGCCGCTCGTGCGTCTGTTCGATGTGGCGCGCGAACAGCTCCACGCTGGGCGCGTGTCGCAGGTCCAGGCCGTGCACCTGGAGCCGGTGGGCCCAGTCCGAGAAGTCCGGCTCGCGCGCGTAGCGGTGCACCGCGTCCTGGGGGAAGCGCGTGGTGGCGATGACGGTCGCGCCCGAGCGCAGCAGCATCAGCGACGCCTGGAAGCCAATCTTCACCCGCGCGCCGGTGATGAGCGCCACCTGGCCCTTGAGGTCCGCGCGCTGCGTGCGCCGGGCGTAGTTCAGGTCCCCGCACGGGATGCACATGGCGTCGTAGAAGAAGTGGAGCTTGCGGTACTCCCCCTTGCACACGTAGCACTTGCGCGGCACCTCCAGCAGGCGCTCCGGGGTCGCTTCCGGCGGCGGCGCGGGCAGCGCGGGCAGGCTGAGCACCGGCGCCTTGCGCAGCATGCGGATCTCCGTGCTGGAGCGCACGGCCCGGTCGTTGGCGCGCTGCGCGTCCTTGCGCTCCTTCTTGAGCGCGCTCTGGAGCCGGTTCTTCGAGGCCTTGTCCGGGTAGACGAGCCGGCTCGCGGAGGCCAGCAGGGCGTGGTGGTCCTCATCCGGGAGGCGGTGCAAGAGCACGCGGTGCTTGGCGAGCGTGTTGAGCAGCGCCGTGGCGCGGCGCACGTCCTCGACGGAGACATCGGAGGGCGGGGCCGAGTCAGTTTCAGGGGACGACGGCGGGAGGTTCTCGACGGCCAGGTTCTTCACGCCCTGGTGCTTACCCTCCCGGGCGCGCCAGGGAAAGGTGCGACTTGAGCGGGCCTGGAGGGCGAGCAGCCGGGCCCCGGTTTCAGCCCAGGCCCAGGCGGGGGAGCGTCACCTCGCGCACGCGGGGGATGCGGAAGCGGTAGAGGAACGCGTCCGCGAAGTAGTGCGCCAGCACCACCGCGTTGGTGGCGAGGACCCCCAGCGACCACAGGGGCTGCTGCCGCAGGAAGAAGGCCGTCGCCGCGCCCTGCGTGACGCCGTCCGCCAGGGTGACGAAGGGGCTGTTGACCACGCCCACCAGGATGATGGGGGCCATCACGGCCAGCATCGCCGCCCACACGCGCGGGCCGCGCAGGCGGGTCGTGGTCTCCCCTGGCGTGGGCTGGAGCATGCGGCCGGTGAGGAAGAAGTACTCCAGGCCGTGGATGCCCGCGCTCAGGATGGCGCCCCACAGCGGCCACACGAGGTACACCGCCACCACCGCCACGTGAGCGAGGACGTAGACGCGCCGGGGCCCGCTCTGTCCCGGAGGCCCGCGCAGCGCGAGCAGCAGCTTCGCGGCGAAGACGCCCCAGACCGCGAGCAGCACCCAGGTGAGGCCGTGCGGCAGCGAGCCTGCTTCCGCCTGGCCGATGTTGATCATCGGCCGCGAGCCCAGGGCGCTGGTGACGGGCAGGGCCAGCGAGCGGAGCATCATCAAGGTCAGCGCGACGGGGACGAACTGGCGCTGGAGCGTGCGCTCGGACTCGGACAGGGGCGGGGCGCCCGCGGCGCGGGCCCGGAGGCCGTGCAGCGCCCAGAGCCCCTTCACCTGCGACAGCGTGTGGTGCGCCGCGAGGACGTGGATGCCCGCGCCCAGCAGCAGCGCGAGCAGCGGCGCGTACCTGTCCCCGTACCAGAGCAGCGCGAAGGTGAGCGCGAACACCGCCGAAGCGCCGCCCACGAGCAGCCGGGATTGGTGGGGCGTGGTGTGCAGCAATTCGCGCCGCGTGCCCACCAACAGGAAGGTGAGGATGACGTGCGTGCCGTTGAGGAAGACGTACTGCGACGTCCACCGGCCAATGGACTGGGCGAACCCCTGCGAGCCCTCGCCGGTGAGGCTCGCGAGCCACACGGAGGCGAGCATCAGCAGCGTGGGCAGCACGAGGATGCTCAGGTCCGCCCGGGGCGAGAAGAGCCACAGCCCCTGGAAGCGCACGGACGCCGGGGCTGCGGACGCTTCGAGGGCGGGGGCGGGCAGGGTGGACATGCGCGCCGCAGTATAGACGTGTGTGGGACGGGGAGGGTCCGGTGGGCCTCCTCCTCCCATGCAGGGCGGGCGGGGAGGCTTCCTACGGGAGCGTGAAGAGGCTCCGGTACTGGGCCCACGTGGTCCGGTCTCCCGGCAGCCGGCCCTGCCAGTAGCGCACCATCAGGAAGAGCTCGTACGCGACGAGTAATGCCAGCACCGCGCCCACGGCCTTGCGGAGCGCGGGGCGCTCCAGGCGCGCGAGGAAGCCCGCGAGGCCCAGCGCGAAGAACGCGCTGCCCTCGGTGAAGGCGCGGTGGCCGAAGCTCAGGCCATAGGGCCAGTGCCACCAGGCGGCCGTGAGGTAGACCTGGAAGAGGGAGAAGAGCAGCACCGGCAACAGGTAGTCGCGCAGGTGCTCCCGGTCCCGCGCGAAGCCCACCACCGCGAAGAGCCACACCGGCGTCCAGAAGAAGAGCCCCTTGCGGAGGCTGAAGAGGACGGCGAGGAACTGGGGTTGGGTGAACTCGAAGCCCTGGCCCCGGTAGGAGTACATCACCCAGCGGCCGGTGGCGTAGTGCCAGTATCCGAACAGGATGCTCAGCACCGCGCCCATCGCCAGCAGGGCCAGCGCGACGCCGCCCTTGTGCTTCCAGAGGAACGCCAGCCGCTCCCGCTGCGTCAGGCCGTCATAGACGCCGTACAGCGGCACCAGCACGAGCGCCAGCCCGTTGGGGGGCCGCACCAGCACGATGTAGCCCGCCACCGCGCCCAGCAGCAGCGACGTTCGCACCGTGGGCGCCCGGTACCACGCGGGCACCAGGAGGAGCAGCGCGGAGTAGAGGGCGAAGGAATAGACGTGACTGAAGATGGCGTCCGCGGTGCCGTAGTGGAACAGGTTGGTGCCGAAGGTGACGACGGTCAGGGTCGCCAGCACCACCGCCGCGGGGAAGAGCGCTTCCAGGGCCCTGCGCAGCAACGTCAGCCCGATGAGCAGCGCGCACAGTCCGTTGAGCGCCGCCGCGAAATGATAGGGCAGCGAGAAGCCGTCCTGACGGAACCCCAGCAGCGGCGCGCTGAAGTGCGCGCCCAGGAAGGCGGGCAGCATCAGCAGGGCTTGCCCCGGAGGGAATCGGTTCAGGTAGCGGCCGGTGGTCTCATCCCGCGTGAGGCCCATGTTGTAGTCCAG
Source organism: Corallococcus sp. AB032C (assembly GCF_003668935.1). NCBI lineage: Bacteria > Pseudomonadati > Myxococcota > Myxococcia > Myxococcales > Myxococcaceae > Corallococcus > Corallococcus sp. AB032C. The sequence goes on from NZ_RAWP01000007.1 coordinate 159,784, forward strand.
GTCCGCGCCCCACTCGGCGGCCTCGGTGCGGAAGGACAGGTCGTGCTGGACGAAGGCGGCCGTGAGGTAGAGGTGGTAGCCGTATCCGTCTGACCGGATGAACGGAAGGTCCGGGTGCATCCGGTAGTAGGTGACCAGCGACAACAGCCCGAGGATCCCCACCACCGGAACGAAGAGCCTCAGCGCACGGTGGACCCACGTCCGCGCGGGCGGGGCGGACGTGGCCAGGGACGGGGTGGCGGAGGTCATGGCGCGGACTCTAGTCCCGGAGCCGCCCACGTCACGGATGGGTCAGGACTCCTTGAAGGTCTGGCTCCAGGTGGGGGCCACCTTCTCGATGAGCGTCACCAGCTCCGGCGGGATGTCTCCGGCGCCGGTGAGGGGGCGGACCTCCATCACGTCGTCGTTGCCCATGCCGCCTGGATAGCGGCGGGCCCATTCGATGGCCTCTTCCTTCGACTTCACCTCCAGCACGTAGAAGCCGCCGATGAGCTCCTTCGTCTCCGCGTAGGGGCCATCCTTCACGCTGGACTTGCCGTCCTTGAAGACGACGTGCGCGCCCGGGGAGGGGCTGAGGCCCTCGGAGGCGACCAGCACGCCGGCCTTGTGCATCTCCTCGTTGAACTTCATCTGCGCGATGAAGACGGCCTCGTCGAAGGGCGCGTCCGTGTGCGTGGGCTCGAGGGTGGAGGGGCGGGGGATGAGCATGAAGCGCATGGGGGCTCCTGGGTGTGAGGTGTGGCTCCATCCGCACGACGAACGGCCGTGCGGCGGATCGACACGGATATCTCACGAGCCGGTGCGCTTGACGCACAACCCCGGTCTCAGTTCGACCGGGCCATCTCCACGGCGTCCGCGCCGGCGGGCAGACGGATGGGGGACGACGGGTCGTTCACCGCGCGCCAGATGGCCTCCGCCACGTCGAGCGACCGGGTGACCGGTCCGGAGGCATGCGCCGTTCTTTGCTCGAAGATGCTCCGCACGAAGCCAGCGTACGCCTCGGGGACGGAGACGCCCTGGTCCTGCATCCGGGCCTGGGCGTTCTGGGAGAAGGGCGTCTCCGGAGACCGCCCCGGAATCACCAGGCTCACCCGCACATTGAAGGGCTGGAGCTCCAGCGCGAGCGACTCGGTGAACGCGTTGAGCGCCGCCTTGCTCGCGGTGTACACGGCGAGCAGTGGGAGCGGCTTGAACGTCGTGCCCGACGAGACGTTCACGATGACCCCCGATTTCTGCTGCCTGAATCGGGGCAGGAACGCCTGGGTCAGGGCCATGACACCGAACGTGTTCGTCTCGAAGGTGTTGCGGACCGTCTCCATGGAGGTGCCCTCGAAGACGCTCATCAGGCCGACGCCCGCGTTGTTGACCAGCACGTCGATGGGGCCCGCGGCCTCCACCAGCTCGCGGATGCTTTGGGGGTCGGTGACGTCGAGCGGAAGCACGCGCAGGTGCTCCGAGCGGGGCAGCACGTCCTCGCGCGGCTTGCGCATCGTGGCGATGACCTTCCAGCCGCGCTCGAGGAAGTAGCGGGCGGTGTCGAGTCCAAAGCCAGACGAGCAGCCGGTGATCAATAGGGTCTTCATGGCGGTTCCTGTCAGTGCGGGTCCGGTGACAGGTATAGGGAGCGCAATCCGGACCTGCTACAACAGGGAGTCCAGATTTCATTCGCAGGAGTCCGGTCATGGTCGATCCCCTCGCGGAAGTGGTCTCGCTGCTCCAGCCGGGCGCCCCGTTCTCGAAGCTCGTCAGCGGCGCGGGCCGGTGGCGGGTCCGGCGCGCGGAGAACGGGAGGCCCTTCTATTGCGCGGTCCTCATGGGGCGGAGCCGCCTCGCGGTGGACGGACGCGAGCCGGTCATCCTCGAGAAAGGGGACTTCGTCTTGATCCCCGCGGCGTTCGACTTCACGACGTCGAGCATCGATCCGCCGAAGGGCAAGCACGAGACGCCCCGCATCGTGCTGCCGGATGGTGAAATCAGGAACGGCGTCCACCACGGCCCTCCCGATGTCCGGATGATGGTGGGGTACTGCGCCTTCGCCTCTCCGGACGCCAGCCTGCTCGTTTCGCTCCTGCCCCAGTTCGTGCACGTTCGCGGCGAGCAGCGGCTCACCTCCCTCGTGGAACTGCTGAGGGACGAGTCGCGCGAGCGGCGGCCCGCGCGCGAGGTCATCCTCGCCCGCCTCATGGAGGTGCTGCTCATCGAAGCGCTCCGCTCCACGGCGGGCATCGCGGCGTCGCCGGGCCTCCTGCGCGGGCTCTCCGACGAGCGCCTGTCCGTCGCGATCCGCCGGATGCACGAGCGCCCGACCCAGGCGTGGACCGTGGCGCAGCTGGCGAAGGAGGCCGCGCTGTCCCGTTCCGCGTTCTTCGAGCGCTTCAACCGCGCGATGGGCGTGGCCCCGATGGAGTACCTGCTCGGCTGGCGCATGGCCCTGGCGAAGGACCTGCTGCGGCGCAAGCAGGAGGTCACCGTCGCCGAGGTCGCGGAGCAGGTCGGCTACAGCTCCGCGAGCACCTTCAGCGTGGCCTTCACCCGCCACGTCGGACTGCCACCCACGCATTACGCGCGGGAGCAGCGCCTGGCCCCTGCCCCGAAGCCGGGGACCCGTCACCGCGGGCCACCGGGCAGCCAGGCCCCGGGCGGCCCACCCGGAGGGGCGGCGGACGCACCCCCGCGAGTCGGACCCCGGTGGTAGAGCTGTCCCGCCATGGATGATCCCACCGACAGGGACCCGGACCGCCGCCGGGAACCTCGCAAGCCGAAGCCGCCCCGGAAGGTGTCGCAGCGCTATCTGGAGAACGCGGCGCTGCATTACCTCAAGCGGTACGCGGCCACGGTGAGTCAGCTCAAGCGCGTGTTGATGCGCCGGGTGGACCGCTCCGTGAAGTTCCACGGCACCGACCGCGCGGAGGCCGTGGGCTGGGTGAATGCGCTGGCGGAGAAGCTCATCCGCAACGGCCTCGTCAACGACCGGACCTACGCGGAGACGCGCGTGCACTCGCTGCGCGCGTCCGGCCGCAGCGCGCGCGTCATCACCCAGAAGCTGCGCATGAAGGGCGTGGCGCCGGAGCTGGTGCAGGAGAAGCTGGCGGAGGCCACCCTGGACGTGCCCGAGGACGCCGCCGCCCGCATCTGGGCACGCAAGAAGCGGCTGGGCCCCTTCCGGCGCGACCCGAGCACGCGCGAGGAGAACCGCAAGAAGGACCTGGCGGCGCTCGCCCGCGCGGGCTTCTCCTTCACCATCGCGAAGCGCGTCATCGACGGGACGGCGGAAGACCTGCCGCCCCGCGACTGAAAGCGCTGGGGCTCAGTACATCTTCAGGTCGTACTTCGCGGTGGGCGTGTAGTCGGACCCAGACGGCCGGTTGCGCGTGTCGGTGAGCTTCACCGCGTAGACGCCATTCGCCACGACGTTCGCCGTCGCGCGGTAGACGAAACAGGACGGGGTGATCTGCGAGCAGACGGTGCTCGACGTGCTGCCCACGAGCGTGCCCAGCGTGCGGGTGGCGTAGTTGTACGCGTAGATGTCGATGCGCATCCACGGGCCGTTGCGCAGGTTGTAGGTCTCCACCGTCATCACCTGGTTGATGGGCGTGGCCACCAGCACCCAGTCCACGTCGTTCTGGCGGTGGAAGGAGTGGTTGAGCTGCGGCGTGCCCAGATACGAGGACGCGGTGGTGTGCGTGTTGTCGCTCTCGTACGAATCCGGAGGCGCCAGCAGGCAGTTGGCGGGCGGGCTGAAGCCGCCGTCGTTGACGCAGACGTTGCTCACGCAGTTGCAGCCGGAGGTGCAGTCCGCCCCGGTGGTGCAGGCACGCACGGGTGCCTGGTCGCAATAGCCCGCGGGCGGCGGCGGACCGAAGACGGAGATGCACTGGCCACCTTCGCAGCCACAGCCGGACACGCAGTCGAGGTCCGTGGAACAGACCCGCAGCTCCGACTCCTGCGTCGCCAGCGCCTCCGGCTCCAGCGCCACCTCCTCCACACTCCCGCAACCCACGACGAACAGCGCCAGCGCCGCCGCACTCCAACGAAGCATCTTCACAGAGCCCCCTCGGGTGGGAATCCCGGAAAGGGGCGCGGAAGTGCGCCGCCTGAAGGGAAACCTTGTTTCACCCGCAGTGAATTCTGCCTTCCAGGGATTGGCCTGACAATCCTTACCAGGTGCAACACTTCGGGATTCTTGAGACCTCGGAAAGTGCGTTGAGCAGGCGCGTTTTCGAGCAGCACGGAGCGTCTGACGGTGCATTGAGGACGGCGGATTTGTGATGCCATTGCTACTTTCCGGTGCGAGCATTCTCCACGTGGAGCTGGACATCCAGGCCACGCCCGTGAAGGCCTGACGCCCGCTCGCTCCAAGAAAACACAGCGGCCCGGCGCCCCTCTTCGTGAGGGACACCGGGCCGAGAAGTCCTGCCGTCTGGCTTTGACTACTCCTGGAGGTGCGTGACGGTCAGCGCCGGGTCGCCGGCGATCTCCGCCTCCGTGTAGCGACGGTCCACCCACTGCTTCTGGGAGAACATCGCCGTCTGGTCCGCGTACCAGGGCGAGGCCGGGTTGGTGGACTGGGAGTAGGTGAGCACGGACTTCGCCACGGGGCCCGCGTCCGTGAAGGACACGGCCATGACGAAGCTGGAGCCCAGGACGGGCTCATAGGTGCCGTCCGGCAGGAGCTGGTTGGCGATCTGGTTGAAGCAGCCCTCGTCGTGGGCGCAGCCGTGCACCGGGTAGAAGATGCCGTTCTTGCGCTTGCCCTGCACGGAGCCCGTCGTCGCGTCCAGGGCGATGCCGCGCTCGCGCAGCGTGCGGATGGCGGTGCCCAGCGCCTGGGCCACCTGCGGGTTCAGGGTGTTGAGCGTGCGCGGCGTGTTGACGGGGTCGTTCGCGTTGAAGGGCACCAGGTACGGCCCGCCGGTGGCGCCCACCGCGGTGAAGAGGAACACGCGCCAGAGCAGCTCGCCCCGGCTGTCCAGGTCGCCCTTCAAATCCCACGCGGCCAGCACGGGGCAGGCGGGGCGCAGGTCCTGGAAGGTGAGGTCCGGCATCAGCACGAAGGGCGTGCGGCGGCACAGCGACACCGCGGCGTCGCGCAGCAGCTCGCCGGAGTAGTTGCGGTTGTTGAACATCACCGTCTGGAGCTGCTCCAGCGTGAAGCCCTGGCCCGCCAGTCCGTCCGTGCCCGCGATGCGGCCCTGCACCATCTTCAGGCCCAGGCGGGTGCGCAGGCTGCGCACGTTCTTCTCACCGCCCAGGATGCGCGGGAAGCCGGTGAGCGGCTGGGCGGGGTTGGGCAGCCAATAGCTGTCATTGGAGTTGGTGACGTAGTCGGCGCGGGTGAGGCGCGGCAGGCTGCTCGGGCCGAAGATGCCCGGCTCCACCGCGTCCGCGTCGCTGCCCAGCGCGCAGTCGGAGCGCGAGCCGTCCAGCACCGGCAGCCCCGCGCTCGCGAGCACCAGCAGCGGGATGGGGGACAGCACGCAGCGCAAGAGCTTCGCGTCGGTGACGTGCGGCACCACGCTCATGTCCGCGTAGTACGCGCGGCCCTGCGCGTCCGTGGCGATGGTGTTCACCCACGGGATGCCCTGCCAGGTGGCCTGCGCCGTGTGCAGTTCCTCCACGTTCGCCGCGCGGTCCATGGCGAAGAAGGCGTCCAGCAGGCGCAGGTTGGAGGCGTTGGCGTCATGGAACGCGTAGCCGGTGAGGCCGTTCCACGTCATCAGGCCGGACGGGTACTCCATCATTGGGCCCAGGTGCGAACGGTAGAACGTGTGCTGCCGCGGCGTGAGCGAGCCGTCCGCCGCCTTCGCCTGCACCGTGACGGTGCGGGTGGTCATGTCGCGAATCTGGCCGTCGTACAGGTACTTCGTGGGGAAGCCCGGGATGAGCTTCAGCTCGAAGGGGGTGAAGCGGTACGCGGTGGAGACGGTGTGGCTCCAGGCCAGCGTCTCGTTGTGGCCGATGAGGATGGCGGGCACGCCCAGGAGGCTCACGCCGGAGACGTTGAGCTTGCCCGGCACCGTGAGGTGGGCCTCGTAGAAGCGCTCCGAGCCTTCCCAGGGGAAGTGCGGGTTGGCCAGCAGCATGCCCTTGCCGTTGCGCGTGGCCTGACTGCCCAGGCCGAAGGCGTTGCTGCCCAGGCCCAGCGTCTCCGAGCTGGGGAACACCTTGCGGTCCAGCGTGGCGGGCGCGGGCAGCGGCAGGGGCAGCGTGCCGTCCGGCAGGAGGGACGGGGGCTTCGCGTCCACCAGCGCGTCCAGGAAGAAGAGCGAGCTGGCGAAGAGGCTGAGCTGGTAGTAGCGCCGGTACAGGTCGCGCTCGGTGATGGGGCGCACCCAGGCCGCGCCCTTGCAGCGCGGATCCGTCAGCCCGTCCACGCCGGTCTCCGCCAGGTAGCGGTTGAGGCCCGCCGTGTAGCCGCGCACCAGCTCGCGCGCGTCCTGGGACGGACCCAGGGGCGGCGGCTTCGCCAGCAGCGCCTCCACCGTGCCGTCGTCGTTGATGGCCTGGTAGAAGAAGTCGCTCTTCAGGTTGTTGTACTGGCTGCCCAGCGCGGCCAGGTATGTGCCGTCCGGCCCGAAGTAGCGCGAGCGCTCGGCGTTCACTGTCACCAGCGCGTCCATCAGCGCACAGAAGTTGTCCTGCGCGAACGCGTAGCCGTAGCCGTAGCCCACGCCCGCGAAGTCGTCCGCCAGCACGTGGGGAATGCCGTGCGCCGTCCTGCGCACGGTGGCGGAGAGGCTGCCCGCTCCCAGCTTCATCTCCGCCGTGGAGCCTTCCGGCGCCGGAGGCGTCGCGGTGCGCGGCTCACACCCGGTGGCCAGCAGCAGCGCCGTCAGCGGCAGCAGCCGGGCGCCGCCGGTCCTTCCGTTACGTCCATCCATTCGAGGGATTCCTTTCACGGCGAGGAGAAATTCCCTTCTAATTGTAGAAACGCATCACTCCTGGATCGCGCCGGGCCGCGAGGCGAGCGGAATCCCGTGTTTACGTGTATGGCTCGCGGACGGGAGCCCGGAGTGCCGGTCATGGCGCGCGGGCCCGGTGTTTCACGAAAGGAAACCAGCACATGAAACGGATGTTCGCGGGCGCGCTCGTCGTCGCGGCGTTGGGGACCCTGGGGTGTGGTGGGGCGAAGGCCTCCGGGCCGGGCGCGGAGGTCGGGACGGCGCGGCAGTCGCTGGAGGACCTGCGCGCGGGGTTGCGTGCGGCGGACCAGGCCATGTCGGACTCGGCGGAGAAGGCCGGTTCGGCGCAGGCGTTCGCGGACTTCGTCGCGGACGACGCGGTGCTGCTGGTCGACGGCACGTACGCGCCGAAGGGCAAGGAGGCCATCCGCGCGTGGCTGGCCGCGCATCCGCTGGAGGCGGAGGGCAAGGTGCGCTGGGCGCCCGTGCGCTGGGACGTCAGCGCGGACGGGACGCTGGGGTACTCGGTGGGCAACGTGTCCGTGGAGTCGGGAGGCACGTCGGTGCGGCCGTCCTCGCGCTACATCACCGCGTGGAAGCGCCAGCCGGACGGGCAGTGGCGCGTGGCGGTGGCGGTGCTCAACGCCGCCAAGACGGCGATGACGGCGCCCGCGGGCTTCACGCCTTCGTCCACGCTGCCGGCGCCGGAGCCGCGCGCGCTTGCGCCCGCGCAGGCGCTGGAGGAGGCGAAGGCCGCGGACCGCGCGTTCTCCGCCATGTCCACGTCCGAGGGCATGGGCAAGGCCTTCGCCGCCTACGCCGCGGAGGACGTGGTGATGCCGCTCGGAGCCGCCGGCATCTTCGGCCATGACGCCATCGCGAAGGCGTACGCGCCGTTCACGCTGGAGGCCATCGACCTGCGCTGGGAGCCGGTGCTGGGAGACGCGGCGGGCTCCGGCGACCTCGCGTACACGGTGGGCCGCGCCATCGCCACGGGCAAGGACGAGAAGGGCCAGCCGGAGGTGGACCACGTGAAGTACCTCACCGTCTGGCGCCGGCAGGCCGACGGCCAGTGGCGCTACGTCACCGACGGCGGCAACTCCAGCCCCGGCCCGCAGGGGCCGTGACACATCGCCGTGGTTGGCTCCCTGGCGTGAATGTTTCAGCAATATTCCGCCAAGAGCTGAAATAGCCGTTTAGTCTTGTATTCCAGACTGACGCGCCGCAAGAAGGGAGCTCCCCCGTGGTGAGGAGTTCCCCTTCATGCGTGCCCCTCGTTCCGTGCGTCGGTTGTCGCTGTCGTTCGTTCCGCTGTTCGCGCTCGCGGCCTGTGGTGGCCCCGCGGAGCCCGTCGCTCCTGAGGCTCCGGCACTCACCGCTCAGGAGGCCGCGCTCACCGAACTGCTCACCAACGGCACCTTCAACTCCGGCTCGGTGGCGCCGTGGTGGAACAACGCCAGCACGCAGTCGTATGTGGAGAGCGGCAAGTGGCGTGTGGACGTGGCTGCGAACACGGCGAACCCGTGGGACGCCATCGTGGGACAGAGCGGCCTGACGCTCACCGCCGGGAAGACGTACACGCTGGCGTTCACCGCCACCGCCACGGCCACCATCACCGCGCAAGCGACCGTGCAGCAGGAGGTGGCACCGTACACGGCCACGCTCACGCGGACCTTCACGTTGGACGGCACGTCGCGCCGGTTCTCCTTCCCCTTCACGTCCTCGTTCTCGTCCGGCCAGGGACAGGTGACGTTCCAGCTGGGTGGCCGCGCCAACGCCGTCACTGTGCGGCTGGATGACATCTCGCTCACCACCGAGAGCGGTACCGGCTCCGGCCCGGTAGCGATGACGAGCGGCTTCTACGTGGACCCCAACTCCAACCCCGCGGTGTGGGCGCGCAACAACAGCGGTGATGGCCGCGCGGCGCGCATCAACGCGTCCATCGCGTCGAAGCCGATGGCTCGCTGGTTCGGCAACTGGAACGGCAACATCGCCCAGGATGTGTCCAACTTCGTGGCCGCGGCGGACACGGCGGACAAGCTGCCCGTGCTGGTGGCCTACAACATCCCCGGCCGTGACTGCGGCAGCCACTCCGGCGGTGGTGCGGGCAGCGCGGACGCGTACCGCACCTGGATCTCCGCCTTCGCGACGGCCATCGGCAACCGGCCTGCGGTGGTCATCGTGGAGCCGGACGCCGTCGCGCAGCTCGACTGCCTCCCCAACGACGCGGAGCGCACCACGCGGCTGGGCCTCATCCGCTACGCCTCCGAGCAGTTGCGCGACCGCGCTCCCAACACCTGGACGTACCTGGACGGCGGCAACGCGAGCTGGATCGCCGCCGACACCATGGCGCAGCGCCTGGAGTCCGCGGGCGTGCGCAACGTGCGCGGCTTCTCCCTCAACGTCTCCAACTTCTACCCGACCGCTCAGTCCACCACGTACGGCGACGCGGTGAACGCCGCGCTGAACAGCCGCTACGGCTACACGCGGCAGTACACCATCGACACCAGCCGCAACGGCAACGGCTCCAATGGCGAGTGGTGCAACCCCGGTGGTCGCAAGCTGGGCGTGACGTCGCAGACGGGCGGCGGCGCGGAGCTGCTCCTGTGGGTGAAGACGCCGGGGGACTCGGATGGCCAGTGCGGCATCGCCCCGGGCACGCCCGCTGGACAGTTCAGCCCGGACCTGGCGAACCGCCTCATCGACGGCACCTGAGCTCCTCGCGGTGGCTGTACGAGCTGGGCTCCGCGCAGTGGCCGGAGGCGCGGCTGAAGAGCGTCATCCAGGGGGGCACGCGCAACCCGTGCATCGTCCAGAGCATCGGGCCCGTCACGCTGGTGGTGGGCGAGCCTCTGTAGTCCTCCGAACGTGAAAACGCCTTCCCCGGCGCGAGGCTGGGGAAGGCGTTGGGACGACACGGGGATGCGCGGGTCCTAGCTGGACTCGCCCACGCTCAGGCGCCGGCTGGCTCCGCCGTTGCCCTTGCCCAGGGGCTGGGTGCGCTCCAGGTTGGCTTGGGCCAGGGCCTCGCGCTGCTCGGTCGTCTTCGCGGTGCCGTCCTTCTGCACCGTCATCACGCCGCCGCTGCCGTGCTGCTCCTGCGCCTGGGAGATGCTCTTCTTCAGGTCGCTGGCCTTCACCCAGTAGGCGCCGTTGACGGGGTCGCGCACGCGGTAGAGGTCGTCGTCCGTGCTCTTGCTCTTGCCCGGGTTCACGCCGTCGATGGTGAGCCAGTGCAGCTCGCCGCTGTCCGGGCCCTTCTCGCCCTCCGCCAGCGTCGTGTTGAGCAGGGCGTTGGAGTCCACCAGCGCCAGGGCCATCTGCCCGTTCTTCAGCGCGCCGCTCAGCGCGTCCGTGTTGCACTCGTCGAAGCCGTTGGTGACCTTGATGCCCATGCTGCCCAGCATGGCGCCCATCTCGTCCGCGGTCGCGCCGTCATCCAGGTTCACGTCCACGCGGTCCTTCACGGACGTGGTCATCGTGTCCGCCTTGTTGCGGACCTTCTCGCGGGCCTCCTGCTGCGTCAGCGGGGCGGCCTCTTCGGCGCTGGACTGCTCAAGATAGGTGAGGGTGGCCTCCGCGCAGCCCTTCTTGCTCGTCTGCGCCACGGTCGTCTGCGGCGCGTTCCAGCCCTGCTCCTTCTGGGCCTGCGTCGCTTCGTTGGTGGGGATGGCGCTGGCGGCCGGATCCGTGCCTGGAGGCGGGGGGGCGGCCAGGGACGGCATGCCCATCTTCTGGGCGCGCTCCTCCTCGAAGGAGTCCAGGTAGCGACCTTCCGCGGGGTTGACCGCCTTGGCGTCCGGAGCGTCCGGCAGGGGCTCCTTCACGGACTGGGCGGCCGCCGCCATGTCCGCGCGGGCCTGCTCCGCGGCCTGGCGGATGCGGGCCATGACCGAATCGAGCTTGGAGCCAATTCCGAGAGCCATCGACGTCTCCTGTCGCGTCTGGGTCTTTTTTCTCCCGCATTATCCGCGCAGGACTTTGGAGGTTGCTTCTGGATCACGGCTTTTGACGGAAGCGCGTGATTTCAGACGCAACCAGGCAGGCTGCCGGGCCGAAGAACCATGGAATCCTGGAATGAGGGGTACACTGGACCCATGGCGAACCGGCATGACAGGGACGACGGGCCTTCCGCGCCCGGCTCCGCGCCGCGCGTTTCGACGTCGCGAGAAACTTACGGTACGGGTCGAGGCAGCGCGCCCGCGACGGGGCGGGGTGGGGCGGAGGCGTCGGC